>NC_009706.1:609941-914911 GCF_000016505.1 Clostridium kluyveri DSM 555 | reverse complement strand
TTTTAAAGCACATTCTATACTACTTGTAACAATCTTTTCAAGCTTATCTGTCACTTCTATTTTATCCTGTCTGTTATCTAGAAAAATCATTCTTTTCCTCCCTGCTTTAATACATTAAATTTTTGTAATTGTTCCACATGTTTTTTAGAAAACTTATCCTCCGGGTATTCTATTCTATGGTGGTATATACCAATTAAAACTGTTAAAAATGCTTTCTTTATTTTACTTATATCCCTTAAAGTAAGGTCACAGTCATCAAGCTGTCCCTCATTTAACCTATCTTTAAATATGTTATCTATCATCTGTGTAATTTTAAACTCATCAGGTTCATTTATAGATCTTACTGCCGCTTCCACCCCATCAGCTAACATTATTATACCTGATTCTTTTGTTTTAGGAATAGGTCCCGAATATTTAAAATCATCTTCATTTACGTTCTCAATTTTTTCACTTGAATTCTTCATAGTTAAATAAAAATACTTTACAATGGATGTACCATGATGTTCTTCTATAATATCCCTTATTATTTTAGGTAGTTTGTACTCCTTGGCCATTTCAGAGCCGTCTTTTACATGGGATATTATTATTAGGGTACTAAGGTTAGGTGTTAGCTTATCATGTGGGTTATCTTTTCCCAATTGATTTTCCCTGAAAAAATAGGGTCTCTTTATTTTACCTATATCATGATAATAAGCTGCCACTCTGGCTAAGAGAGAATTACCTCCTACTTCTTCTGCAGCCACTTCTGCCAAATTTCCTACCATTATACTGTGATGATAAGTTCCTGGTGCCTCCATGAGCAATCTTTTTAAAAGCGGTGCATTAGGATTTGAAAGTTCTAGAAGTTTTATAGTGGTTACTATATCAAATGCACTTTCAAATAAAGGTAAAAACCCTATAACTAAAATCCCAGAAACTATACTTGCACTTCCAGTATATATACTTTTTTGAACTACATCTAACACATTGCTGCTGAGCAAAAATCCTATGGAAAAAGTAAGTGTAATATTTATAATAAATACATATAAAGAAGCTATTAATATATCATTTCTCTGCTGCATTTTCTTAAGTATAATGGCCCCTACCACTGAATTTACAATAGCTAATATAGTTATATCTAAATTGAAACCTAACGCCACATTTATCAAAACACAGTTTAACACACTTAATGTTAAAGATATTCTATGATTAACTAACAGTGCCATTATCATAGGTATAAAAGTAATAGGCATCAAAAATGGAGAAATCATTCCCACAATTCTAGATAACAATATGGCTGTACAGTTTAATATATTTATCATGATAATTAGTTTTACATCCCCAAAAACTTTTTCATGATACTTATAAATATAAATCCACTGCAATAATAATACCAGTATTACCAATACCGCCAATGATAAATATATATGCCACTGAAAATAAGGGCTATTATCTAAAAGACCCAAATCTTTCAATATTTGTATTTGATGTTCTGTTACCGGTTCCCCTTCTTTTACTATGGTCTGATCTTTTTTTATCATAACAGGAGAAACTTTTTTTTCAGCTTCTTTTCTTAATTCTTCAGTTTTTTCTTTATCATAAAAAAAATTAGGTGAAATTTGAGAATATGCTATATTAGTGGCTAAGGTTCTTAACTCTTTGGATAAATCAGAAGTGGTTACCTTTAATAATATGTTTTCCTGGGCTTTTTTAATATCATCCTGATTATCACTTTGTGTATTATCACTTATATTGCTGTCATCATATATATCACCCAATGTTTTCTGCAGGAAATCCTGAAGTCTTTTCATATCATCTTTATCAAGTGCTATTACAGCTTTATAGGTATCATCTGTTATGTTCATATTATATTCACTTTTTAATTTTTCTAATTTATCCTTGTCTTCTATCTGTGAATCTTTCAATTGATTTGCTTTGGTAAAAAAACCATTTATATTATTTAATATATTCGTCTTCACTTCAGGATTTTTATTATATTGAATAGGTACAGAATCAATAGCCTGCTGCAGTTTAGCATCTGTGGACAATTCATCTTTTACTTCCCTCGGAGCCTTTATATCAACCTTTGGAATGTCCCCTACCTTCAGACTATATCTTTTTGCTGTAAGTCCAGTGGCAAGTAAAAAATAAATAAACATAGAGCTTACTACAAAAACAATTATTTTATTAATATTTTTACTTAAAAAAAATCTTTTCAATGATAATTTTTTCAATGAAAATCACCCTTTGTTTTCTATTTTATATCTTGATGTTAGTTTTCCTTATCTATATTCTCAATCTTATCCTGAACTGCTATATTTTCTTCTGCTATAACCTGGACTTTAACTTTACAGGAATCTCCTTGCTCATAAGTAACTACTTTATCTAAAATATTTATAGATTTATCTAAATTAGAACATATTTTCTTATACAATTTATCTTCAGTATCCTTTACTATTTTTTGCACGTCCCCTTTTACTGAGATTTCTTTAACTTCAAAGTAAGTCTCTTTTGTCAACATAAATTTGCTTTCCTCTATTTTATCATAATTATTAAATTTGTTATCATTTTTTTTAAAATATAGCTTTTTTCCTCCTAGTCTAATATAATAATTTTGTATTTTCTTGCCCGTCCTTTGTTTTTTTATACTATTTATATTTACTGTTTCTGTATCTTCGTATAGGGTTCTGCATATGACATAGCCTCCTGCAGCAACACTATAGGTGGCAGATTCCTGCCCCTGTTCCCCTTTTACAAGTATCTGTCCTTTTTTTACATCATCTCCTATTTTAACAACTGGAGTACCCAGTGTAGTATATATTCTTAATACCTTACCATCTTTATTGGCCACTAAGTTGCAAGGACTATCTTCTTTAACTATATTAGGAGGAGATTTTCTTTCTATAGTTTTTACAGCTAACTTAGAACCCTCTATCCTTACTTTTATCCACATTATACTATCATTATTTTTCATAAGTTCTTCTTCTATTTTATATATATTTACCTTACTTTTATTTATCCCCGGTTTTATTCCATAATTTTTTAATTGTTGTCTTATTATATAAGGCGGAAGACCCTTATCAGAAGTAATTTCTATACTCCATATGAATGTAGACAAATAATATATTATTCCTATAAATAAAATTATTCCCGTTACTAGTGTTATTCTCTTCTTAAGCTTGATTATTAAAAATAAGATCCCTCTTCTTTTAATTATTTTTATTTTAGTTCCTGTTTTTTGGGCTATATTTTTTATATTATAATAGTCCTTTAAATTTATTTCCATAGTCATAGTGGTAATACTTTTCTTTTTTATATTTTTTATATAAATATTATTTTTCCACATAAGGTTAATAAACTTTTCAGGTATTAGCGACTGTATCTCAATTAAAACAATTCCTTTTCTATAGTGTGCTATGTTAAATTTACTAATTTCCCTCATAAACTATAGAATTAAACCTCCCCCCTATAGTTATAGTACTTCCCCCCATAAAAAGCACTTCAAATTTACTACCATATATAGATATCAAGCCCACACCAGAATTAATTTTTATTTGATTTTCATCGAATAATACAATGCCTCTATGATTTTCTATTACTATTTCATTATTTCCTGTAACTTTAATCTGAGGCATATTTAAAATTATATCTCTTGGCAAATCCAATTTATCTGCAATATTTCGTTTTGTATTATATATTTTGTCTCCCATAGTATCACCTCTAAAAAATTATCTATATTAAACACATGGCCTTTACTAATTTATGAAACATATATATAATAAATTCCTTAAAGGTTAAACTACATTTAAGAAGTACTGATTTATCTTCTCCTTAATCATGTAATTTTTGGATAAATAAAAAAAGCTGAGATAACTCCCAGCTTCTTATATTTATTTAAATATTTTTTACTATTTGACTCCCAAGCCTACCATCTTATATCATAGTCATAGTTTCTAAGTACAACAATTGCCATAATATTTTTCGTCTTTTATGCTTTCTGCACCCATCTTGTCAACTGCTTTCCTAAAGATTTCGGAAAGTTTTTCTTTACTTAACTGCTGAGGAAGGTAATTCAACAAAATCCCTATTTCAGATCTCGTCTTACGAATCAAATCCCATTTTTTGCCTTTTTTAAATTCAAGTATAGATTGTAGTCTTTCCTTTAGTGAAATAATCCATTTAACCATACTTATAGTATCTAATTTAAACTTATTTATTAATTTTAAATCATATTTCCGGCATTTTTGTTTAAGGGACATATTGTTTAATACCCTCTTTCAAAAAATTCTACTTAAACTTTCTCTTTCTTGCAGCTTCTGATTTTTTCTTTCTTTTTACACTTGGTTTTTCATAATGTTCTCTTTTCCTAACTTCTGAAAGAACACCAGCTCTAGCACATTTTCTCTTAAATCTTCTCAATGCACTCTCTATAGTTTCATTTTCTCCAACTTTTATTTCTGACATATTATATCCCTCCCTCCGCTAGCTCAATTTAATTTTAAAAATTAAATACAGTTAACATGGGTAAAATAGCACATAGCCATTATACAATAAATCTTTAGATACTGTCAACAATTTCATGGCGGATTATATTAAACATAATTGTACTATATTAGCCTGGAGGCCATTTTAAAGTCCTACCCCCTAACATATGGAAATGAACATGTGATACTGTCTGTCCTCCTTCTTTTCCACAGTTAGTTACAATTCTATATCCTTTATTTGCTATACCTAATTTAACTGCAATTTGTTTTGCAATTAAGTATATATAAGCAATAAGTTTAGTATCCTCCTCAGTGATGTCATTTATACTATCTATATGCTTTTTAGGTATTATAAGTACGTGTACTGGTGCACCTGGCTCTATATCTTTAAAACATAACACCTTGTCATCTTCATATACTTTTTCAGAAGGTATTTCTCCTTTTATTATTTTACAAAAAATACAATCTTCCATAAATTTCACCTCCTTTAACTGTATAAATTCAATACTTTATAATGAATATCCTTCTAAAATCACATGAAACTTTTAATTCTTCCTAAAATATATCCTTCTTTTACACTTTCAAGCTTTGTATTTAAAACTTTACCCTCTAAGTTTTCACCCTCTGCAGATTCTGCAATTACTTTTATATAATTTGGTGTATATCCTTCATAATATATCTTATCTCCTGAAACCTTCTGTTCATACAATACATCCATGTTATTACCTAAAAATCTATTCATAAACTTATTCTCTAGTCTTTCATTTAACTTTATAATTTTACTGCTTCTTTCATCCTTTATCTTGCCGTCTATTTGCTCTTTCATATCTGCAGCCTTAGTACCTTCTCTCCTGCTATACTTAAATACATGGATTTTGGAAAGTTCTATTTTATTCAAAAAATCATAAGTTTTGTAAAATTCTTCTTCTGTTTCTCCTGGAAAGCCAACTATAATATCAGTAGTTATAGATACATCTTTTATACTATCTCGAAGTTTATACACTATTTTCTCATACTCCGTGGTAGTATATTTTCTATTCATTCTATTTAAAGTAGAGTCACATCCACTTTGAAGTGAAAGATGAAAATGAGGACATAATTTTGTTAAGCTTGCCATTCTATTTATAATATCTTCTGTAAAGAATTTAGGATCTATGGACCCTATTCTAACTCTATCAATGCCTTTTATCTTATCTATCTCTTCCAATATTTTAATAAGATTCCAACTCCCACTTATGTCTACCCCATAAGAGGCAATATGTATCCCCGAAAGTATTATTTCTTTAAAATTATTAACTTGAAGTTTTTTTACTTCTTTTATAATTTTATCAGGTTCTTTACTGCATACAGGCCCTCTGGCAAAAGGTATAAGACAATAAGAACAAAACCTATTACATCCATCTTGGATTTTTAAAAATGCTCTTGTTCTATTTTGATATTCACTTATATTTAAATCTTCAAATGTTTTATTTTTTAATACATGGCTGACTTTTATTATCTTTTCTTCATCCTTAAAGGCCTTATTTACAAAGTGCAGTATATCTCCCTTATTCTTAGTTCCTAAAACCACATCTACTCCATTTATCTTAGACACTTCATCTGGTGCAATCTGTGAATAACATCCCACCACAGCAATTACAGCACTGGAATTCTTTCTTTTAGCACGATGTATCATCTGTCTTGACTTTTTATCCCCCATATTGGTTACTGTACAGGTATTTATTACATACACATCAGCATACTCCTCAAAATTCACAAGTTCATACTCTTTTTCAATAAACTTTTCAGCCATAGCTTCAGTTTCATACTGGTTTACTCTACATCCAAGAGTGGCCATAGCCACTCTTTTTTTTCTACCATACAGACGAAAAAATTCACTACCTGAAAGTGTTAAATTTGCTCTATTTGTATTAACTGGTTCCACCTAACAAAAACCTCCTAAATCTCCTAATTCATACATAAGAAGTGCTGTACAGACAAATCCTGCAGTTTCTGTTCTAAGTATTCTAGGACCAAGAGTTACTATTTTAGAACTAATGTTTTTAAGTTCTTCTATTTCTTCTTCTTCAAATCCTCCCTCTGGACCAATTACAATAGCTATATCCCCTATAGAATCTCTATATTCTATAGAATCTATTACTTTTTTTATTCCAATAGACTTTTCCATTTCATAGGGAACTACAATTAAATCCATATTGGATAAATATTTTAAAAGTTCTTCAAAATAAATGGGAGGCTTCACGGCAGGTATTATACTTCTTTTACACTGTTTACAGGCTTCCAGTGCAATTTTATTCCATCTGTCTACCCTTTTAAATTCTTTAAAATCACCTTTTATTGCCACTCTGTTAGTAATTATAGGAGTTATCTCCCAAATTCCAAGTTCAGTGGCTTTTTGTACAACCAAATCCATTTTGCTAGATTTGGGTAATCCTTGAAATAAATATACTTTAAGGGGACTTTCATTATATAATTTAAGTTCTTCCACAATATTTACTGTAACTTTTTCCCTTTCTATACTATCTATTACCCCTAAGAATTCTTTTCCATGACAGTTATTTATGTTTACTTTATCTCCTATTTTCAGTCTAAGTACCTTATGTATGTGTTTTAAGTCATCCCCTTTAATATGTGCCGTATTAAAATTTATATCCTCCTGGGGCACAAAAAATTTATTCATTTTAAATCACCTTTTTATCCCTAAAAATCACTTGATAGTTGACACTATACACACCCATTCTCCATCTTCATTTATTTCTCTTATGCAAAACCCATTATTTTGCAAATTTTCAACTACTTCTTCTTTTCTATCTATTATTATACCGGAAGATATAAAAATTCCTTCTGAAACTAAAAATTTTTTAACTTCTTCTGTTAGAGATAGAATCACATCTGCAATTATATTTATAACCAAAATATCTGCCTTTCCATGGACTCCTTCCATAAGATTCCCATGGAATACCTTTATATTTTTTATGTTATTATAACTTATATTTTTCAAGGCGGACTCTACAGCCACAGGATCCAAATCCACAGCGGTAACTTCTTTTGCCCCAAGCTTTGAAGCAGCTATAGCTAATATTCCAGAGCCCGTGCCTATATCAAATACATTTGACTCTGGCCTAACATATTTCTCCAATGCCTTTATACACATTTTTGTAGTTTCATGAGTTCCAGTGCCAAAAGCCATACCTGGATCAATTTCTACTACTATATCCTGTTTTTTATTTTCATATTCTTCCCAAAGCGGTTTTATCACTATTTTCTCTCCAGCCCTATAGGGCTTATAGTACTTTTTCCACCCATTTTCCCAATCTTCTTCATTTACTTTATTTACTACAACCAGACCTTTTCCTTTATCTATGCCCAAATTTTCTAAATTATTTATATTATGCCTTATGTATTTTAAATAACCATAAAAGCTTTCACTTTCTCTATAGTATGCTTTAATTACTGCTCCCTCTTCAACTTTCAATAGACTTTCATCAAAATAATCCCAGTCTCCAGGATGTTTTTTCTTAAATTCTATATCTTTTGTATCTTCTATAGATATACCTTCAACTTCCGTATTATACAATATTCCTGAAACAGCCTCTACTGCTTCACTGCTTACAATTATGGAGACCTCTATCCATTCTTTACTCATATGCTTCCTCCTACATAAGCAAATATACTGACAGTTATAATATGAAAACTGTCAGTATATTTACTTATTATAATTTTGAAAATTCTATTTGGAATCATTTTTGAAAATTTTATCGATAAATGATTTTTTTTCTACATCTCTTGGTTGAATTTCTCCACTAGCTTCCATAAACATCATGAGGGCTTCTTTTTGTTTTTCATTTAAATTTTTAGGTATATCTACAATTACATTAACGTATTGATCTCCCCTACCTCTTCCGTCAACTTTAGGGACACCTTTTCCTTTTAATCTAAACACAGTTCCCGGCTGTGTTCCAGGTGGAATCTCATATTTAACATCTCCATCTATGGATGGAACCTTTAAACTGGTTCCAAGTGCCGCTTTTCCAAAGCTGATATGTGCATCTAGATAAATATCAAATCCCTTTCTTTTAAACTTACTGTGGGGAGAAACCCTTAAGTTTATATAGAGATCTCCTGAAGGGCCTCCATTTTTACCATGTTCTCCTTGTCCTCTTATAGGTATTATATTACCAGTATCCACTCCTGCAGGAACTTTTACTTTTATCTTTCTATGCTTTCTTACTATGCCCTTACCCCTACATTCTTCACATGGATTTTTTATTATAGTACCCCTGCCACCACATTTATCACAAGTAGTCATGGTAACAAAATTTCCAAGTGGAGTACTTCTTTGATGTCTAACCTGTCCTGTGCCATTGCATTTATCACAGGTATGAGGATGACTTCCTTTCTTTGCCCCTGTGCCATTACAAGTTTCACATCTTTCATTTCTAGTCACAGATATCTCTTTTTCTACACCAAAAACTGCCTCTTCAAAGGTCAAACTCAATGTATATTCAAGATCAGAACCTCTCTCTGGTCCATTTTTTCTTCTTCCAGAAGAAAATCCGCCTCCAAAAAAGGAGTCAAATATATCTCCAAATCCCCCCAGATCTGAAAAATCAAATCCTCCAAAACCGCCTTGAAATCCTCCACCATTAAAATCAGTGGTACCAAACTGATCATATTGAGCTTTTTTCTGTGGATCTGTAAGTACTTGATATGCCTCATTTATCTCTTTAAATTTCTCTTCTGCTTTCTTATCATTTGGATTTCTATCTGGGTGGTATTTTAATGCTAATTTTCTAAAAGCCTTTTTTATATCCTGATCACTGGCTCCTTTATCCAGTCCCAAAATTTCATAATAATCTTTTTTTGCCATTTTTGTGTTTTTCACCACCTAAAACAAAAGTATAAATTACAATTTCTACTTAAATTAAGGGAAGAGCTAAAAACTCATCCCTTAACTATTATTATTATACACATCTATTATATAATCGTGAAGAGAAAATATTATTTATCATCATCTACTTTATACTCCGCGTCAACTACATTGTCATCTTTAGTATCTGTATTTCCTGTTGTTCCGCCTGGGTTTGCTCCTGAGTTTGCTCCTCCATCTGCCCCTGGCTCAGCATTCTGACTATATATTTTTGACGAAATTCCATAGAAAGTCTGTGTTAAATCTTCTGTGGCTTTTTTAATTGCTTCAAGATCATCTCCATCTTTTACTTTCTTAACAGCTTCAACTTTTTCTTCTATAGCCTTTTTATCTTCACTTGAAACTTTATCTCCTAAATCTTTCAAAGTCTTTTCTGTCTGATATACCACCTGATCTGCATTATTCTTTATCTCTATGGATTCTTTTCTCTTCTTATCTTGCTCTTCAAACTTTTCAGCTTCCTTTACAGCCTTATCTATTTCATCATCACTTAAGTTTGTAGATGCTGTAATTGTAATATTAGCTTCCTTGCCAGTTCCCTTATCTTTAGCGGATACATTCACTATACCATTTGCATCTATATCAAAAGTAACTTCAATTTGTGGCACTCCTCTTGGAGCTGGAGCTATACCTGACAGAGTAAATCTTCCAAGAGTCTTATTATCTGCAGCCATTTGTCTTTCTCCTTGAACTACATGGATTTCCACAGAAGTCTGGCCATCTGCTGCAGTTGAAAATACTTGACTCTTCTTAGTAGGTATTGTAGTATTTCTCTCAATTAAAGGAGTAGCAACTCCTCCTAAAGTTTCAATTCCAAGAGTAAGTGGAGTTACATCAAGAAGCAATACATCTTTTACATCTCCAGTTAAAACTCCTGCCTGGATAGCTGCTCCCATAGCTACACACTCATCAGGGTTAACCCCTTTAGATGGTTCTTTACCTGTAAAACTTTTAACCGCTTCTTGAACAGCCGGTATTCTTGTAGATCCACCTACCAATATAACTTTATTTATATCATTTATTGTAAGTCCTGCATCATTTAATGCTTTTTTCATAGGCTCTATTGTTCTGTCAACCAGATCCTGTGTAAGTTCATTGAATTTTGCTCTTGTTAAACTCATATCTATATGCTTTGGTCCTGTAGCATCTGCTGTAATAAATGGTAAATTTATGTTAGTCTGAGTTGAAGATGATAATTCAATTTTAGCTTTTTCTGCAGCTTCCTTTAATCTCTGAAGTGCCATCTTATCATTTTTTAAATCTATTCCATTATCAGCTTTAAAAGTATCTGCTATATAGTCTATTATCTTTTTATCAAAATCATCTCCTCCCAAATGGGTATCTCCATTTGTGGCTTTAACTTCAAATACACCGTCTCCAAGCTCCAGTATGGATACATCAAAGGTACCTCCTCCTAAATCATATACAAATATTTTCTGGTTGGTATCCATTTTATCCATTCCATAGGCAAGAGCTGCAGCTGTAGGTTCATTTATTATTCTAAGTACTTCAAGTCCTGCGATTTTTCCTGCATCTTTAGTTGCCTGTCTCTGACTGTCATTAAAATATGCAGGTACTGTTATAACTGCCTGTGTGACAGTTTCCCCCAAATAAGCTTCTGCATCTGCTTTTATTTTCTGAAGCACCATTGCAGATATCTCCTGTGGTGTATATTGTTTTCCATCTATATTAACCTTATGATTTGTTCCCATTTCCCTCTTTATTGAAATTATTGTTTTATCAGGATTTGTTATTGATTGTCTTTTAGCAACCTGCCCTACTAATCTCTCTCCATTTGCCTGAAAAGATACTACAGAGGGAGTTGTTCTTGCACCTTCTGAGTTTGCTATTACTACCGGGTCTCCACCTTCCATAACTGCAACGCAAGAATTTGTTGTTCCTAAATCAATACCTATTACTTTTGACATGTTAATTTACCTCCTAAATTTAACTCAGTTGAGATTTATCTTGTATACCTATTTATATAATTTAGCTTTATACTATTGAAAACTTAATTAGCCACTTTAACCATACTATACCTTATTACTTTATCTTCCCTTTTATATCCTTTTTGAAACACCTCTACAATAGAATTTTTATCATATTTATCATCTTCTATATGCATAACTGCATTATGAATATTAGGATCAAACTCACCTTCTGTAGAAATTTCCTCTACATTTAATTTTTCGAATGCAGTCTTAAATTGCTTGATTGTCATTTCTACACCCTTTTTTAAGTCATCTATATTCCCTTCTACTTCCACTGCTCTTTCAAGATTATCTAGAACAGGTAATATTTCCTTTAATATATCCTTGCAGGCATCAGAATAGATAGCTTCCTTCTCTTTAGCTGTTCTTTTTCTGAAATTATCGTATTCTGCCGCAGTTCTTGATAGTCTATCCTGCAGAGTTTTAAATTCATTATGAATTTTTTCATTTTCAGACTTCAATTTGATATTTTCACTTTTCAATTCTTCTTCTAAATTTATCTCTGAAACTTCATCCTCTTCTACATTTTCCACTTCATCCTCTTCTTCATCTATTTCTGTTTCTAAATCCATATCATTTTCCAGATTCTCATTACCCTTAAAGTCCGTATTTTCCTTCTCTTGCTCTACATTACCATGAAAATCCGATGTATTTTTATCTTCTTCCCTTAACATTTTAGAAATTTCCTCCAATCTAATATTTTATCACCACTTAAACAACTAGTTTACACCACTATGCTAGGCAGTTTAAAACCCTATTGGAAATCAAAAGATTAATTACTTTTCCTCTGAATAAGTATGACTTAATATATAATTCATTTCCTTCACTACATTTTCTAATATTGATATAACTTTTGAATAAGGCATCCTTGTAGGTCCTATTACACCAATTTCCCCTATAGGTCTTCCATTGAGACTATAAACTGAACATATAACACTACAATTTTCTGCACCCTCTATATAATTCTCTTCACCTATCTTTACTGAAATATTTGAAGCACTATTTAATAATCCACTTACCTTATCTTTATTATCCAGCATAGACAAAAATCCTTTTGCTTTTTCTATATCCTTATATTCTGGATAATTAAATATATTAGTAGTACCCTGCATATATATTTGAGAATTATCTACACTGTTTAAACTTTCATATAAAGCAGATATTATATTATTAAATATACCTTCATAACCCTTTAAATCTATCCTTAAATCATTTATAACTTTTAAGTTTATCTGCTCTGCAGTTAGATTTTTCAGTCTGGCATTTAATATATTGCTAAGTTTAGCAAGCACATCATCTGTGATGGCCTTGCCTACCTTTATTAAATTGTTTTTTATAATCCCACTATCAACTATAATCACTAATAATATATTTTTACTGGATTCAATATTTATCAGCTGTATATGCTTTATATATCCTTTTTTAATGGAGGGTGCCTTTACTATGGAAGTAAGTTTTGTCAATTCTGACAAAAGATTAATAGCTTGCTTTATTATTTTATCAACTTCAAATAAAGTGGCATCTATTATCTGACTTTTTATTATATAAAGTTCTTCAGGAGTTAAATTTGGTATTTGCATTAGTTCATCCACATATAATCTATAGCCCTTATTGGAAGGTATTCTTCCAGAAGAGCTGTGAAGCTGTTCCAAATATCCCATCTCTTCTAGATCAGACATTTCATTTCGTATAGTAGCTGAACTCACACCTAAATTATATTTTTTAGCTATGGTTCTAGATCCTACAGGCTCTGCCGTATTTATATAATCATTCACTATGGCCTGAAGTATTCTTATCTTTCTCTCATCTATTTCCATAATATCACCTCTTTATTAGCACTCGCTAGCATTGAGTGCTAATTACCATGATTAAAAAATATCACTCATGATTTTTTTTGTCAACATCATATAAATTATATTATTTAAGTAAATAGTTTAGTTTACCAGGTTTAAAACTAAATTCATGATTTTTTCTCATGTTTTCTCAAGATATCTAATGCACTTGGTATTAGTTAAATATAAATTCACACATTATACTGTTAGATACCTCTATTCCTCTTCTGCTTAAGTATAGTCTACCATCTCTTAATATTAACATTTTATTATTTATATATTTAGTTATTATATTTCCATATACTGAATAAATATTTTTACTAAATCTATTATTAAAGTCACTTATAGAAATCCCATTTACTTTTCTAAGCCCCATAAACATAAACTCTTCCATATCATTATAAATAGAATTTTTATGCCTATCCAATTTTAAAAAATTTCCCCTAGTACCTTCCAAAATATATTGTTCTATATTTTCTGTGTTTCTATACCTATATCCCCCTGCATATGAATGTGCACCTGCACCACAACCTACATACTGTTTTAAATCCCAGTATACCAGATTATGCCTGCACATATTACCCTTTTTGCAAAAATTAGATATTTCATATTGCTTGTAACATTTTTTCAAGAGAAATTCCAATGTAAAATCATACATTGCCCTCTCTTCTTTTTCCGGGGGAAGATTTAATTTGTTTTCCCCATATAGATTATAGAAAGGTGTCCCTTCTTCCACAATAAGACTATAACAGGATATGTGCTCCGGTGAAATTTCAACTACATTTTCCAGGCAATCTCTCCATATTTCTAAAGTTTGTCCTGGAAGTCCAAATATAAGATCTACATTTATATTTGAAAATCCTAAACTCCTTGCCATTTTATATCCTTCTAAGAAATCCTCTAAGGTATGAACTCTTCCTAAATTTTTAAGCATATCATTTTGCCAGGCCTGAAGACCTATACTTAATCTGTTAACTCCCATGTTCCTTAGAAATATAAGTTTTTCCTTTGTAAATGTGCCTGGATTTCCTTCTACTGTAAATTCTAAATCTTCAGTAGTATTCAATTTTTGTATAGATTTATCTATATTATACCATGCATCTAAAGATAAATAGGTGGGAGTTCCCCCACCTATAAATATAGTGTCTATTTCCCTATTTCCCATAGTTTCTATATCTTTAGCCAATACTTTTGAATAATCCATCATAACATTTTCTTTCCCACTATAAGATGGAAAATCACAATAGAAACACTTTTTCTTGCAAAATGGAATATGTATATATAAAGATAGAGGCTTATTATAATTTACTTCTTTATTATCATACATACCATAACCTCTTATTCTTCAGTTTTCAGTATAGCCATAAATGCTTCCTGTGGGATTTCTACCGTTCCTACCTGTCTCATTCTCTTTTTCCCCTCTTTTTGTTTTTCAAGTAACTTTCTCTTTCTTGATATGTCTCCTCCATAACATTTTGCAAGTACATCTTTTCTCATAGCTTTAACTGTTTCTCTTGCTATAACTTTTCCACCCACAGCAGCTTGTATAGGTATTTCAAAAAGCTGTCTTGGAATTATGCCTTTCAGCTTCTCGGCTATGCCTCTTCCTCTATCATAGGCTCTTTCTTCAGGCACAATCATAGATAATGCATCTACCATATCTCCATTTAAAAGCACATCAAGCCTCACCAATTTAGCTGACTTATACCCTTTTAACTCATAATCTAAGGATGCATATCCTCTAGTTCTGGATTTTAGAACATCAAAAAAATTATATATTATCTCATTTAAGGGTATATCATAATTTAAGGATACTCTTGTAGTTTCAATATACTGCATATCCCGAAATACCCCCCTGCGGTTTTGTGCAAGTTCCATTACTGCCCCTACATATTCAGAAGGAGTTATTATAGATGCTTTTACTATAGGTTCCTCCATATACTTTATTTCTGAAACAGGAGGCATGTTTGTAGGATTTGTAAGTTCTACCACTGTACCATCTGTTTTTCCTATTTTATATATAACAGATGGAGCTGTAGTTATTATGTCCAAATTAAATTCTCGCTCTACTCTTTCCTGTATAACATCCATATGTAATAGCCCCAAAAATCCACATCTAAATCCAAAGCCCAATGCCACAGAGGTTTCTGGCTCAAAATTTAAAGCTGCATCATTTACCTGCAGTTTTTCCAATGCTTCTTTTAACTCTCCATATTTTGCTCCATCAACAGGATATATACCACTGTATACCATAGAAATTACAGGTCTATATCCTTTTAAAGGCTCTTTTGCCTGATTCTTAGCTCCAGTTACAGTATCACCTACCCGGGCATCTCTCACATTTTTAATAGATGCAGTAAAATACCCTACATCTCCCGCTCTTAATTCAGCTCTTGGCATAAAATTCGGAACAAATATGCCTGTCTCTGTAACTTCATATATCTTTCCAGTGGCCATAAGCTTTATTTCATCTCCAGGCTTAATATTGCCTTCTTTTACTCTTATATGACAAACTACACCCTTATAACTGTCATAATTTGAATCAAATATAAGTGCTTTTAAAGGTGCATTCTCATCTCCCTGTGGAGATGGTATTTTATCCACTATTGCTTCTAGCACCTGTTCTATATTAAGGCCTGTCTTTGCTGAAACAAGAGGGGCTTCAGAAGCCTCTATTCCTATAATATCTTCTATTTCTTCTTTTACTTCCTCAGCCCTGGCGCTTGGAAGATCTATTTTGTTTATCACAGGCAGTATTTCCAGGTCATGCTCCATTGCCAAATAGCAATTTGCCAGAGTTTGAGCCTGAATTCCCTGGGTAGCATCCACCACCAGGATTGCTCCTTCACAAGCTGCAAGACTCCTTGAAACTTCATAATTAAAATCCACATGTCCAGGTGTATCTATAAGATTTAACACATATTCTCCTCCGTCTTTCCTTTTATATATAAGCCTTATAGCTTGGGATTTTATAGTTATACCTCTCTCTTTTTCTAGTTCCATATTATCAAGTACTTGAGAATTCATTTCTCTTTCAGTAAGTGTTCCTGTCTTTTCAATTAATCTATCTGCCAAGGTAGATTTACCATGATCTATATGAGCTACTATAGAAAAATTTCTTATATGTTTTTGTCTTTCGGTGTGCATACTATTTTCCTCCAATATTACTAACTACATGGATAGCTACAGTAAATTATATCATAACGTATATATAGTGAAAAGTCTATTATTTAGTAAATTTATCTTCTATGTTTTCAAATATGTGTCCAGTTCCATTTGTAACTCTGGAAATTCCAGAATGAATTTCTTCTCCTATTGAGTTTACAAGTTTCTTTGTACCATTTTTGAAATTATAGCCTATTTTATTATTTATACACAAAGAATATTCTCCCACGTCTACCCTGAAATCAAAAGGTGAAATAGAACAATTTATTTTAAAATTTGAATTATCTTTTATAAATTCAGGCAGCCTTGCACTAACAATTGTAAAACCTGAAAAGATTATCATGATAAAAATCACCATTACAGTTATAAATCTTTTTTTACTCAAAAAAATCACCCCTATAACAAACATTGTTTACATTATAAGGATGATCCTTTTCACAGATTTTATACAAATTTTACTTATTAAGTATTTCTGCTATTATTCTAGCTACATATTTACCTGTAGCCTTAGATTCATCAGACGTATTTATATCCGCTCCTATTTCCATAAGTACTGCATTGTTACTCCTATCCTGATTAAAATATCTAGTTCCATAATTGTAATAACAGATACCTTTTGCAAGTCCTGGAAATAAATTATTAGAAGTTTCTATTATTTTATTTGCCATAATCATATTTTTATCAAAGTGAGGATTTTTTCTAGCCATTACCAGCATAAATTTAGCTACATTTTCTCCATTCAATCTAGCAGTCACTGCTTTTTTATCCTCTACTGAATCCCTGTGAAGATCTATTATAAGCTTAAAATCTCCATATTTTTTTAAATAATTATCTAAAGTTACAGAGGATCTGGCATAGCTTTGAGTATAGGCTTCTGCATCATGGACTGTTTTGTCATTTATTGCTGATATTCCATAATTATTTTGAAGTTCATTAACTATTACGTCTCCTACAGCACAAACATTTTGTGTATTATCAAAACTATTTGCCTCTCCTGGTTTATAGCTTTCTGTGGTATGAGTATGATATATAAGTACTTCCGGTGTGCTGGTATCTAAAGTTTTTTTAAGACTTGAATCATATAAAGTTACAGTTTTATTTTCTAAATTTAAATCATTCTGGCTGTTGGAACTTGATGTATCACTACTTTTTTCAATTTCTTTATCTTCTAAATTAAATTCATTAAAACTTACATCCTTTGAACTATCTAAATCCAAAAAAGCCATTTCTCTTCCCAAAAGCGACAACACATCACTGGTATTTAATCCTATCATCTTTAAAGCTGTATCCCTTATAGAAAAAGTATTTTCTGCCATATCATCTTCTGAAAAAGAAGTGGCTTTCACAGTGGACAGGGTGTAATTTAAAACTTGAACATAAAACATATTTCTTTTTTTATCACTGCTATATGAATTAGCCTTTACCATACAAGGTAAAATAATAACTAGTATTATTGTCACTGTTAACATACATATTTCTAACTTAGATTTATTTTTAAAACTGTTTCTTCTGTAATTCAATTTTTTCTGCCTTAAATTATTCAAAGCAGCTTTCCCCCCTCCCGTAAACATATTACTGTTAATTTATATGAGAGGTATATTAAATTTATTACTTAATTAATGCAAGGAATGTACCTACTCCTTCCACTTAATATGATTTTAAAATTTAATTTAAAAAAGTATTTATATCATTTAAATCTAGAGCCGGCTGCAGCGCTATATTTATTCCATTGGCAATAATTTTTGAAATTGAATCTATAACTAAATCTACATCTTTAGGTGTCACCATAATATTTTCCCCATAAGGTTCCAGTATTTCTTTTATCATTTTTTGCTTTTCATCTTTATCTATAGATTTTAATACCTTGTAGAATTCCTTTCCTTTTTCACTCTGATTTATCATTTCATCTAGAACTAAATCGATAGTATCATTTGCCATGGTAGCTGCATCTACTACTGTAGGTACTCCTATAGCTATTACAGGGATCCCTAAAGTTTTCTCACTTAGTTCCATTCTTTTATTGCCTATTCCAGAGCCTGGAGATATTCCTGTATTGCCTATCTGTATTGTAGTATTTACCCTATCCATTTTTCTAGAAGCCAGAGCATCTATACACACTATAATATTAGGTTTTATCTTATCTACAACCCCTTTTATGATTTCACCTGTTTCAATACCGGTAATACCTAGGACTCCCGGTGAAATAACACATACCGGTCTTATCCCTTCATCTATTTTATCCGGTACTAATTCCTTTAAGTGCCTGGTTACCATTAATTTGGAGGCTGTTTTAGGCCCTAATGCATCTGGAGTTATATTCCAATTCCCAAGTCCAACCACCATAGCTGTCATACTTCCCTCTATATTTATCATTCCTGATAATACTTTTCCCATTACCACACTTACCTTATCTCTCATTTCTCCATCATAGTGGGTAAATTCCGGCATATCTATAGTTATATAGGAGCCTTTAGGTTTCCCCATAAACTTTTCTCCCACATCTTCCACTATCTTCACATAGGTTACTTTTATATCCTCCTCCATCTTTTCCTCTATCTCTACTCCTGGAATTTTACTGCCCATTCTTTTTTCACAGATCTCTTTAGCTTCTACTGCTAAATCAGTTCTTATATTAAACATCTATGTACCACTCTCCATTTACAAATTAACATTAAAATTTAATTTTACTCCTTTTCTACATATACATTATTATTGCTTATTTTCTCCTGCAATATACTCTTATACAAGGTCTAGAATATATTAAGTAATTCTTGAATTGGTATTAGCAATTACAGCTTTCAGATAAATTAAAGCTATTAAATTCCCCCTTGAAGTGGTTAAAATTTAATGTTATAATAGCATTTGTTAAATATAATGAACTCATTGGTAAATTTCCCCAAGGCTGTTGAGATCTAATAATTAATAAGGGGGTGAAAGCATGGCAAACATAAAGTCTGCAAAGAAGAGAATAAAGGTTATAAAAACCAAGACACTTAGAAATAAGATTATAAAGTCTTCATTAAAAACTACTATAAAGAAATTTTTAGCTGCAGTTGAAAGTGGAAATGTAGAAGAAGCTAAAGTTAGCTTTACTGCAACTGTAAAAGCTTTGGATATGGCCGCATCAAAAGGTGTAATTCATAAAAATAAGGCGTCTAGAAATAAGTCTAAATTAGCTTTGAAATTAAATAAATTGACAGCATAATAAATAAACCGGTACTTGCCGGTTATTTATTATGCTGTAGTATTTATTATTAAAAGTTCCATTTCAATCCTTTCATCTGTAGATAGACTCTTTAACTTTTCTTCTGTATTTAAACACATTTCTACAGCTCTTTTTAGTTGGTTCAAAGTAAACTTTTTACTCTGGCTTAACATAACACTGTATCCATATTCTGATTTAATATTTAATTTTTCCATAGCCTCTTTTTTGGTGCTTCCATATTCCAAATATAATTTTATTTTCAATAAAATATTAAACTGTCTTTCTATCATGGACAAGATGTAGCTTATTTTGGCACCACCATAGATAAGTTCATTTAATATGTGAAGTGCATCTTTTATTTTTTTATTGGATATGGCATTTACCAAATCAAATATATCCTCTTCACTGCTTTTTAAAAATACTTTCTTAATATCTTCTCTTTCTATATCTCTTCCATAAGTATAACAACACAACTTTTCAACTTCATTTTCTATCATATTCAAATTGTTATCATTCATAAGACTGCAAAATATTCTAAGATCTACTTTTTTTATATTTTTCACTCTTTCGTCAAAAAACTCTTGAACCTTATTTTCCAGTTGGTACCCTTTCACTTTATCAGTTCTTACTATACATAAGTACTTATCTAGCCCATATATCTTTTTACTTATTTTATCTCTTTTATTCTTAAATAAATAGTATAATATTAAAATACAATGCTCCGGTACATTTTTTAAATAATTTTGTATACTATTAAATTCATAAGAAAGTTTACTCTTACCATTTTGTTCATCACCTATAAAAGCAGCCCTATATACAAGTACCACCTTCTTATCACTCATAAAGGGTAACGTTTCACAGGCATTTATTACAGGATCAAAACTTTCAAGGGAACTTCCATCAAATTTTATATAGTTAAAATCTGCAAAATCAGTTTTTATACTTTTCTGAACTAATTTTCTTATATTTTCTTTTATAATAAATTCATCTATTCCACAAAACAAATAACAATTTTCTATCTGTGCCTTTTTCAAATTTTTCTCAAAAGTAAATACATCTATCACTTATAATCACTTCCATTTTATTTAAATAGAATTAAATATTATTTGATTCTAAAAAGTCTATTTAGTATTATACCATACTCCACACTTTCTTCATCATTTAATGAATATTTTTTATAACTTTCATTAATATATTTATTAGTCAATTTTATTTTAGGTATATATATACAATTATCTTTTCTAAAAACTTCTATATGGTCTTTATAATACTTAGTCAATAAAAAATTGAATTCTTTATCCTCATCATAAAATTTAATTTTCATAGAGGTATCTAAATTATCATATACTTTCAAATATATATGTTTATCTAGTCTACATATAAAATTTTTTTCAGGATTGGTCACTATTTTTTCTATTTGTTCATTATCCTTTATGTCACTTATCCAGCGAGTATTAATATAATCGTAATTACATATAAAAACCTTATTAAAACCCTTTCTTATAATTACAGCTTCCCCATTATTATTATTCATAAAAGTTATGGTAGGGAAAAAATTATAACTTTGAAAGAAAACTAACACTGCGCAAATTGCAGGGATATATTTAAAACTTTTATGTCCATATCTATACATAAGAAAACTTATATAGGTTATAATTATAATTACTCCATCTATATATTTAAAGTAAATTATATCAGGGCAGAACTTTAAAATGATTTCGTTAAAAGCTTCTTCCAAAATAAAAATAAAATTTATAGTCCAGGAAATGACTTTAAATACAGGTTTAATAAAGTACAAACACAATGCTGAATTTCCTAAAATTACTATGGCCGAAAATAAAGGAATGAGGAATAAATTTCCCATTATAAATCCTAAACTAAAGTTTTTAATTGTAAAAGCTATATAAGGCATGGAAAATATTTGAGAACTTAGACTAAGACTTATATTACTGGCAATTTTAGACGGCAGCTTAAACAACTTTCTATAGATTTTTTCATTATATAATATTATTCCAAGAGTTGCTAAAAAAGAAAGTCCAAATCCAATATTTACTATATAATAAGGTTTTACAGCCATTAAGATCAAAGCTGATAAGCTCAAAGAAGATATGCTGTCATATTCTTTTAAAAATATTTTGGATAGTTTAAATATTAATATCATTATGAAGGATCTCATAGTAGCAGCACCCATGCCTGTAAAAATTACGTATAAAATGGATATACCCACAGCCACTTTAAGACCAAATATAAATTCCAGTGTTTTATATATTATGACCATATGAAATCCTGATACACTTACAGCGTGAATTATTCCAAGCTTTTGAAAATCTTCCATTTGATCTTCACTCATGTAATCAGTTTCTCCATAACAAAGTGACATAACCATAGCTGCTCTGCTTTCCCCTATTGCCTCTTTAAATTTTTCATATATATTCCTTTTAAATTCATAAATATCATATATTACATCATTTCCACACACCTTATATTGTTCTAAAGTATAGTTTCCAACTATACCCCTGTCTATATAAGCATTTCTCTTGAAACTCCCCTGTGCCTCTATTTTTTGTCCCTCTTGAAGTAGATTCACTTTCCCGTTCAATACAATTTTTCTCCCCTTGAAATCTCCTATAAAATAGTAATCTTTCTTTTCCACTACTCTAATTTCAGTAGCTTCTTTAATATCTACATAAAAATATACATTAAAAGATACTACTCCAAAAATAAAAAACAACATATTTAAAATACAAAATTTAGTTTCTAAAGTCAATAATACCATAATAAAAAAAGAAACAGCGAGCACCGCTGCTATAAAAATGTTATCCAGAAATGTTATGGCGGATATACAACCCGCCGCCAATGAAATGGAATAAAACACCAGTGGCTTTTTTATACTATATTTACTATACAAAAAACCACCTCCTGT
Organism: Clostridium kluyveri DSM 555; assembly: GCF_000016505.1. Taxonomy (NCBI): domain Bacteria; kingdom Bacillati; phylum Bacillota; class Clostridia; order Eubacteriales; family Clostridiaceae; genus Clostridium; species Clostridium kluyveri. The sequence continues at coordinate 892,402 of NC_009706.1, read as the reverse complement.
TATTATTTTATCCTAAAAATAACAGGCTAAACAAATTCTTCTCTTTGAAATTTATAAAATACACAGAAAATAACCCATATTAAAATACATATTAAAAATATTTTTAAATAAATACTATTAGATAAAATCATAAAATTACTTATAATTGACACTGCTGCAAATTGAATAAGCAAACTTATAATTATAATTAAGTTAGATACCTTATTTTGAAAAAACTTTTTATTGGAAAAGCTATAAGTAAATATTACTGCACAGGTATTTAAAATCCAGAGAGAAGTTAAAAGATCAAATTGAACTTTGTACAGATTACCTACATAAAAACCTATAAAGGCCACAATTCCCATTAGAAATCCGCCAGTTATGATAAATGTAAAATTATCTATAACTATACTTTTATCAATAGAATAGTACGTATAGTCTCCTTCTTCCTCTTTATACTGGTATATAAGGGCTAAAATAGATAAAAACATAAGTATGCTATTAAACCAAAAAGATTCTATAATAATATTATTTACAATATGAAAATCAAATAAAAAACTTCCCATTAAAAATATTAAAAGTGCAAAATTGCAGCTTATAATATAGACAATTATTTTTTTAAATACTTTCATTATCTTTCTTGAATCCTCTATAGTACCTAAAATATTCATAAAATCTATATTATCAGTAAATATATCACATAATCTCTTTACTATTTTGCTTTTTGTATTAGTTATCCCAACATTAGATATTTTAAGAGCAGGTAAATCAGTAAGCTTCCACCCTGTTATTGCAGTTACATATCCATAACTCTTTAATGCCTTTACTATCTGTACCTTATGCTTGGAATTTACCCTGCAGAAAATATTTACTTTTTCTCCGATACGTTTAAATTCACTCTCTGTCATATTATCTATTTCCACTCCAGATAATATTTGGTGAAGCCTAGATACAATCTTCAGTTTTTTTCCTATGGCTAGTGATGTAAGCTTATTATCTTCTGTAATTATAATGGGTCTAATAGAAAGAGCTACTGATTTTTTAATAGACTCCACTGCATTTTCTTTTAACATATTATCAAAGCCAATTAATCCTACAAATACCAAATTACTTTCAATATTCTCTTTAACACTAGGTTCATAATTGAAATTTCTATAGGCGAATCCTACCACATACAGGCATTCATTGGACATATTAATATTCCAATCTTTTATAGCTTTTATATCTTCATCTGTTATCTCAACTTCCACACCATTTTTAAATATATGGGTGCACCTAGCTATAATAGAATCTGGTGCCCCTTTTACATTGGCTCTATACTTTTTACTCATTTTATTTACAGTTGTCATTATACGCCTCTCACTGTCAAATAAAATTTGAAATATTCTATTATTGCTTTCATCCAATTCTCCTTTATAAATGCCATTTTGTTGTCCGAATCTCACTAAAGCTAACTCCACTAAATTTTCTCTGGAATTTTCCACATCTACTTTAACAGATCTAATGTCATTACACAATATACCTATACTTAACATCCTGTATAGACTCTTCCCCATATTTTCTTTTAAAACTTCCTCATTTACATCAATAAATCCATTACTGTCGTAAGCCTTTACAATCTCCATCTTATTTTTAGAAAAGGCTCCTACTTTGTCCGTACAAATAGCTGAGACTCTTGAAAGCTTTTCCAAACTAGATAAGCCCTTGAAAAAAACTTTCTTTTTTATTAACTTCTTAAATAATATAGTACCTGAAAATAAAATTATTATAATCATTACCTGAGGAATGGAACTCAAAAATATAATGGATAATTCTTTTAAATTATCATAAAAATTTTGTTTAAATATAAAAGTCAATATTAATTGAATAACCGCAAGAACTCCCATGGAAATCAAAGTAAACATATTTAAAATTTTATGAAGTCTAAAGCCAAAAGATTTTTTTTCTGTTCCTTCTTCAATTAAAAGCTTGACCATATTAGCCACTTCTGTATCCATGCCTACCGATACCACTATACCTGTACCATCTCCTGACACTACAGAAGATGATTTAAACAATATATTTTTCATATCTGACAAAAGTAATTCTTTATCATCTATCTTAGATTCATATTTTTCAGATATAAAATTCTCCCCTGTAACAGAACACTCATCAACTTTTAAATCATTACTTTCTATGATTCTCATGTCGGCAGGTATTCCTTCTCTTTCACCTACAATAACTATATCCCCTACTACAAGTTCTTCTGAAGGTACTTTTACAGTTCTTCCATTTCTTATTACTCTTGCCATGCCTAAATTTAATTTTTGTAATTCTTTAATATTTTTCTCTTCTTTATATCTTTCAAGTGCTGCATATAACATATTAAAAAATATAATAGCTAAGGATACAACTGCATATATAAACATATCTAAATATATAAACATAACTATACATAAAATTAAAAATACAATCCAAATTTCTCTAAATTGTATAAACATAAGATAAAATAGCCCTTTGGTAGAAGGCATAATAATTTTATTTTTCCCATATTTCTCCCTGCAGAGTTCTATTTGATCATCTTCCAGTCCATAATATACATTACTGTTTAATTCTTTTACTACTTCACTCCACGGATGTCTATGCCAATTAATCATACCCCAACACCTTCCCATATAAACAAAACACTGTTAAAATACATAAATCTAACTTATTTTACTTTATTATCAAATAATATTTATCATCTTATATAATAATCGATTTATACTATAATATACTTTAACATATAACTGAAATAAACCAGCTTTTTAAATATATTTATGTAAATTTTCCCATCACCTTTTAAATTATCATAAGCAAAACTTAATTATCAAAGGTATTGTAAGCATGGAGAAAAGCGTTGACAAAGAAACTATGAATACAGAATATTCTTTTCCCTTATTAAAATTCTCTGCAAAAAGTGAAGTTGTTGCACCTGCCGGCATAGCCTGCATTAAAATAAAAGTTTTCATAACTATAGAGTTTTCTTTTAAAAAAATTGAAACTATATATAAAGCTGCAGGTATAAACAAAAGCTTAATAAAAGTCCCATAATACATACTTGCATCATTAATAAGATTTTTAAAATTAGATTTTGATAATAAACTTCCTATTATAAGCATGGATATAGGGGTGGTTAATCCCCCTACTGCCTTCATGGCATCTTGAAATACTGAAGGCACTTTTATGGAAAAAATCATAATTAAAATTCCAATTAAAGCAGATATTATTCCTGGATTCTTTAATATTTTACCAATTTCTCGAATAGTTTTTATTTCGCTGAACAACATTATTCCATAAGTCCACACAAAAATATTAAAAACCATATTGAATATAGATGCATATATGATTCCTTCATTTCCAAAAATACTTTGAGTTATGGGGAATCCCATAAAGCCACAATTTGAAAATACCATGGCAAATTGAAGCACATCTCTTTTTTCCTTTCCAATTTTCATCAATAAAGGTTTTACCATTAAAGGAGTTATAGCAAATATAAGCACTGCATAAATAAATGCTTTTACTATATTATTTACTATAGCCCTTTCATAAGTGAAACTAAAAGAGGATATAATTAAAAGAGGAAGCGTTACCTCTAATAATAATTTAGAAAGCTGATTTGAAAAATTTTCATCAATAATGTCTTTTTTACCGCAATAAAAACCTATTACTGAAATTATAAATAACGATGCTATTTGTTTAACTACTGTATTTAGTATCATACAATCCCCTTTTATGATAAATCATTATTTAAAAGCCCTTGGTCTAAAATATTATTTTTTATACTCCTCTGCTAATTTTTTAAATACAGGTAGTGCATTTATAATCTGCTGTGTCTCCACACAATAAGAGATTCTAACATGACCAGGACATCCAAAATCATCTCCAGGCACCATTAAAAGATCATATTTTCTAGCCTTCTCACAGAATAAATTTGCATCAGATTCTAGGGATTGAGGAAATAAATAAAATGCCCCCTGTGGCTCTACACATCTGTAGCCCATTTCTATTAATCCCTTATACAGCAGATTTTTATTTGTTTCATAGATTGAAATATCTGAAGTCTGGCCCACACACTTTGCAACAACTTTTTGGAATAAACTAGGTGCATTAACATAGCCAAGTATTCTACCTGCTCCGCAAACAGCAGCATAAGTATCTTTAAAATTATCCATTTCACTAGGCACAACTATGTATCCTATTCTTTCTCCCGGCAGTGATAATGACTTACTATAGGAATAACAAACAAAAGTATTCTTATAATATTTAGTAATATAAGGCACTTCAACTCCTGAATACACAATTTCCCTATAGGGTTCATCAGATATTAAATAGATTGCATGTCCATATTCTTTAGATTTAGCCTCTAAAATAGATACCAGCTTTAATATAGTATCTTCTGAATAAACAGCTCCTGATGGATTATTAGGAGAGTTGACAATAACGGCCTTTGTCCTTTTGTTAATTCTCTTTTTAAATTCCAAGAAATTCACCTGAAAGTTTTCTGTGTCAGCAGGTACAACAACAAGTTTTCCTCCTGAACCCTGTTCCACAAAACACTTATATTCCGGGAAAAATGGTGCAAAGGTAATAAATTCATCTCCCGGATTTGTTAACGCCTTAAAGCATATACTTATAGATGCTGCAGCACCTACAGTCATATATAGATTATCTTTTGTAAAATTTGTATCAAATTTTTTATTTATAGACCTGGTAATTACATCTCTTACATTATCATCTCCCTGCGCACTTGTATACCCGTGTACAGCAGTAGATTTTTCATGATCCAATATATCTAAAATTGCATTTTTTACTGAATCTGGTGATGGGACGTTAGGATTTCCAAGGCTAAAATCATATACCTTATCTCTTCCAACTATAGCTGCCCTTTTCCTGCCAAACTCAAATATCTCTCTAATAGTAGATCTCCTGCTTCCTAATTGTACCATATCTTTTGACAACATATTTTTTCCTCCATATACTATAATATATATCCATTATATCAAGTTTTGATTAAATTGAGATAGAGTTTGCTAAAAAACACTCTTCTCCATCTCAATTTTCTAAAAATCAAAAAGTATCAATAATTACTTCATACTACATATTTTGAAATAAACCCTAGCTTCAGTTTACCTTATATCTACCTTATCTTTTATCTTTTCTAAAGTTTTATCTCCTATTCTATCTACATTCTTTAAATCCTCTATTGATGAAAAGCCTCCATTTTGTTCCCTATAATCCATAATTTTTTGTGCAGTTACATCTCCTATGCCAGGTATGGTTTTTAATTCTTCTTTAGTAGCAGTATTTATATTTATTTTTGCATTTTCCGATGTTTCTCCCTGCAGTCCATTTTGTAATTGCAAATTTTCATTATCTGACTTCTTGTCTACATATATATAGTCCTCATCTTTTAACTTTTTAGCCAAATTTAGTTTATAACTATTAGCTTCATTTGTAAAGCCCCCACATGCTTTTACTAAATCCTGCACCCTGCTATCTTGTTTTAATTTATATACCCCGGGACTTTTAACTTCTCCATTTATATAAACAGTTATGTCACTGGAAGACTGTTCTGTAATATCTCCTGCATCAGACTGTTCTTTAAATATCTCTTCTTTATTGTTAGATACATTATCTATAGACTTTGAATTAACATAAAATACTATTAGAAATAAACTAAATATTATTAAAATCACAGCAGAACCTATAATTTTCTTTTTATATTTCACTTTTTTCCTCCTAATAATTTTTAAATTTTAATATTAATATTAAAATTGTGTAAATTTCATTATATTATAAGCTAAAATGGCTATAATTTAAGGATATATGGAACTTTATATACTTTTAATTTAAAATAAAATATACGTTATATACACAGTTTATATTTAAATTATTGACAACTTTAAAAAAAAATTTGTCGCATCTATATCATTTTTTTGATATAATATTTAATGATTATCTTAAAGGAGGAAAAAATGAAAAAAATAGTTACATTTATATTATTTTTTCTAATTATCTGTTATATTAATCCCTATAACGTTTACGCCACCCAAACACTTCCTTCTGTTTCAGCCGATAGTGCAGTAATTTTAGATGCTACAACAGGTGAGGTTTTATATGCTAAAAATCCTGATTCTGCCTATCCTCCCGCATCCACTACAAAAATAATGACTGCACTCTTAACCCTTGAAAATACAAATTTAAACGATAAAGTAACAGTTGGTAAAAATCCACCTCTGGTAGATGGAACTAGAATAGGACTTTACGAAGGTGAAGAGTTAACCGTAAAAGATTTACTGTATGGTCTTTTATTAGCTTCAGCCAATGATTGTGCAGAAGCATTAGCAGAACATATAGGAAATGGTTCCTCAGAGAAATTTGCAATTGAAATGAATAAAAAGGCACATGAACTTGGAGCTTATAATACAAACTTTGTAAATCCCAGTGGATTATTTGACGAAAAACACAAAACTTCCGCAAAGGATTTAGCTCTCATAATGAAAGAATTATGTAAAAATCCCGAATACTCAAAAATAGCTACTACATTATATTATACTATTCCTCCTACCAATAAATCTCCCAAGGAGAGAGGCGTATGGAATGAGAATAAATTGATACAACCAAACTCAACTTACTATTACAGTGGTTGTGAAGGGGGTAAAACCGGATATACAACACAATCTCTACACTCTTACGTATCTGCCGCTACAAGAAATGGCCAGCGTCTTATTGTAGCTCTGGTACATGATAAAAATAAAACTTTTTTTCCTGATTCCATATCTTTATTTAATTTTGGATTTGACAATTTCAGTCTTGTAAAATTGTATTCAAAAGGAGATTTAGTTACAACTTATAATAAAAATAATATCTCTGTTCCGCTGACTGCAGCTTCTGATTTTTACTATGTTAAAAATAAAGATGATGCTGCTGTTCCTAGTTTTACTTTAAAAAATTCAAATTTATCAGTTAAGTTTTTTAATACAGGAGAAGTAGTTGAAGAGGCCACCATATCCTTTAAAGGAAAAAATATAGGAAAATTGGATCTCCTAAGCAGCTCCAGCCATTATGAAAAACAAACAATGGCTTCTGCTCATATAGAAAATATTATAAAAAACAAATACATAATTTTTATATCAATTATGTTTATATTAACTCTCATAGTCTCCTTTACTATAAGAAGATTTGTAATTTCTAAATAAAATAATTTTATCTACAATAAGGCATCCAAACCAAAAATACGAAAAGATGCCTTATTTTATTTCTTTTATTAAATGTGAGATATCCTCTGGTATGTCAGTTTCTAATTCCAATATTTTATTTCCTCTAGGATGAGGAAACTTAAGCCTATAGGCATGAAGAGCCTGCCTGTTTATATACCTGTTATCCCCCTCTATTCCATATAGGGTATCTCCATATAGTGGGTGACCTAAGTAACTTAAATGAACCCTAATTTGATGTGTTCTTCCAGTTTTTAATATAAGCTTTAGCAGTTGATCATGTTTAAATTCTTCTATAACTTTGTAATGTGTAATACTTCTTTGACCCCTTTTATCCACAATTCTTCTTATATCATCTCCTTCTGGTCTATATATAGGTAAATCTATAATACCCTGTCCTTCTTTCATCTTTCCATGAATAACAGCAATATAGCTTTTTTCAAAATCTTCACTTTTCATATCCCTTGACAAACACATATGGGCAAACTGATTTTTTGCCACTATTATAAGTCCTGAAGTATCCATATCCAACCTACTTACCAATCTAACTATACAATTTTCTCCACTTTTCTGAAAATAATAAATAAGACCATTAGCCAGCGTTCCACTAGGATAACTTCTCGTAGGATGGACTACTATTCCCGGCTTTTTATTTACTACTATTATATCCCTATCCTCATACACCACTTCTATATCCATTTTTTCTGCCCCTATATTTTGAGACTCTTCTTTTATTAAATTAAAACATATAACATCTCCTGATTTTAATACATGATTAAGTTTTACTCTTTTATTATCTATTTCTATTCTTCCACTTAAAGCCGCCCCTCTTATAAGTCTTCCTGAAAATCTTTGAATTTTTTTTAAATACTCCTTTAATTTTAATCCCTGTTCTTGTTCTTTAACTTTAAATACTATTTTATTTTCTTCCATTTAACTTCTCTCCTGTTAAATTATTAGGAGTGAACTCTTTTAAAGCTCACTCCTTTAAACCTATCTTTGAATTAATCTATTAATGCAATTACCTCTATTTCAACCAGAGCATCCTTAGGAAGTTTTACTTCTACGCAAGATCTTGCAGGCATGTCTTTTTGAAAATATTTTGCATATACTTCATTCACATCTGTAAAGTCTGACATATTTTTTACATACACTGTTGTCTTAATCACATTTTCAAAACAAGTTCCTGCTTCCTGAAATATGGCCTTTATATTTTCAAGACACCTTTCGGTAGCCTTTTTTATGTCATCTGAAATTAGCTCCCCTGTTTCTGGAACCAAGGGGATTTGACCCGATGTAAATAAAAAATTCCCCACTTTTACGGCCTGTGAATAAGGACCTACAGCTCCAGGAGCCTTTTTTGTACTTATTATTTCCTTTTTCATTATAAAAACCTCCTATACTAATTTATAAAATATATTGTATATTCTACTTTTCTCCACTATGAAACACCAAATAATTCCTTCCTTCTATAGTGTTTAAATGTAAAAGCTGACCTCTATTTATCACAACTTTGATAGTATTATTAAAAGCATCTAGTATTGCTCCATCTAAATCTACAAAGGCTTTTTTTCTAAGCTCCTCTACTCCTGGAAAATCCCTGGCAGGTTCTATATAATCTGCAATATATATTATTTTTTCCAGTAGATTCATATTCTTTTTTCCAGTAGTATGGCAAGCTATGGCACTTAGTATATCTTCATCAAAAATTCCCATGATTTTTTTTGCAACCACAACAGCTACATTGCCATGAAGAAGATTAGGATTCAATCTGCTTACCTCATCTACATAAATTCCATTTTTCCCTGCTAAATTCAAAATTTCATTACCTGACATATATTTTGCACAATCATGTATAAGTCCAGCCAGTGCTGCTTTGTTGACATCTCCATTATAAGCTTCAGCTAATTTTATCGCTGTAATTTTTACATTTAGGCTATGTTTATATCTCTTTTCTGATAATCTCTCCTTTAAATATTCTTTTATCTCCTCTTCACTCCACATCCCGTATCACTCCAAAATAAAAAATTATTAACCTTATTTATAAAGATTTAACTGTTTTATAATATTACAAACACTTTCAGGCAAAAAATAGTTTACATTTTTTCCTTCCTTCACACTGTTTCTTATAACTGTAGAAGAAATATCAAATAAGGGAGCATCTAGATATATTATATTAGTAGAGTATTTATCTTCTATCTTTTTCTTCTGATCCTCTATACTTTCCGATGTGAATGCTGGAAATCCAGGTCTGTTAAATACTATAAATTTGCATAATCTAAATATGCTGTCTACCCTACTCCACTTCTCTATATCCATTAAACAATCTGCTCCAGTAAGAAAATACCATTCAGTTTTTGACTCCAGTTTGTTAAAATGCTCTAAAGTACTATAAGTATAACTTAAGGTAGTTTTATTCACCTCATAGTTACTTACCGTAAATTTGCTTTCTGATCTTATAGCTACTTTTACCATTTCATATCTTAAAAAAGCATCTGTTATGCTCTTTTTTGCCTTATGTGGTGGATTACCCGTAGGCATAAATACAATTTCATCCAATCCCAATCTATATATTGCCTCATAAGCTATATGTATATGTCCATTATGTATGGGATCAAATGTTCCACCAAAAATAGCTTTTTTAACCATCTATTTTCTCTCCATTATAATATATAATCAAATTCAAAATCATTAAGTCTAACTACATCTCCGTCTTTAATTCCCATATCTATTAACTGCTTCATAACTCCCTTATTCTGAAGTACTTTATGAAAATATCTCAATTCATTCGCATCGTTTACATTAATGCTTGCCAGTAACCTGTCAACAAAACTTCCTTTGACCACATATACATTTCCCTGTTTTTCTATTTCATAAGTGAATCTCTTTTCCTCTGGTATAAATTTATCTTCCTCACTTATGTGCATATCTGTTACAGGTATATTGGTAAGCATGGCTGCAGCTTCCTTCATAAGTTCTTCTACTCCCTGCCTAGTAGCTGCAGATATTTTAAAAACCTTATTATACCCTAAATTTTCTACTTTTTTCTTAAAATCTTGAAATATACTATCGTCATATAACATATCTGCTTTATTAGCCGCAATTATCTGGGGTCTATCCCAAAGCTTCACATCATATTTTTTCAACTCTTCATTTATTTTAATAAAATCTCCAAAAGGATCTCTTCCTTCTAACCCAGATATATCCACTATATGTATTAAGAGTCTAGTCCTTTCAATATGCCTTAAAAAATCTATTCCAAGGCCCACTCCTTCTGCTGCTCCCTCAATTATGCCAGGTATATCCGCTATCACAAAACTTTGTATTCCCGGAATATTTACCACTCCTAGATTAGGAGATAGTGTTGTAAAGTGATAGTTTGCAATCTTAGGGGCTGCTTTAGTAACTACAGACAAAAGAGTTGATTTACCTACATTAGGAAAACCCAAAAGTCCCACATCTGCTAAGATCTTAAGTTCTAGTGATATATATCTCTCTTCTCCGGGCATACCTGGTTCAGCAAAATCCGGTGCCTGCCTCACAGCAGTGGTAAACCTTACATTACCTCTTCCACCTTTTCCTCCTTTTGCTACTATATATTTGTCTCCAATATGAGAAAGATCTGCCATTATTTTATTTGTATCCACATCCCTTATAACTGTTCCTAAAGGCACTTTTATATACAAATTTTCTCCATTTTTCCCAAAACATTTAGAACCAGATCCATTTTCACCTTTTTCTGCAACATATTTTTTCTTATATGAAAAATCCAGAAGTGTGGTAATTTCCGGGTCTACTACTAATATAACATCCCCGCCTTTTCCTCCATCTCCCCCATCTGGACCTCCACGAGGCACATATTTTTCTCGTCTAAATGAAACAGAACCATTACCACCACTGCCTGATTTTACAAATACTTCGGCCCTATCTACAAACATACTAATCACTTCCTTATAAAAAGTTATCAAGTAATTCTTAGGTTCAGGTGGAGTTTGCTCACAATAACTACTTTTCTCTACCTGAACCTAAGAAGAACCTATCCAGGCGCATTAGCCCTGCTTATACCCCACTTTAAAATAGTTTTGGAGTATTAACTAATTGCTGCGCTTAGATAAATCATATTTTCAAAAAAGCACCCTTTTGTCAGGGTGCCTCAATAACAACTATTCAGCTACTAATTCTTCTACCTCTAAAGGATATACACTGGCTTTCTTTTTTGTCTTTCCGAATCTTTCATATCTAACTATACCATCTATCTTGGAAAATAAAGTATCGTCAGAACCTCTTCCCACATTTTTTCCAGGATGAATTTTAGTTCCCCTCTGTCTAACTAATATATTCCCTGCCAAAACAAACTGTCCATCAGCTGATTTAGTTCCAAGTCTCTTGGATTCACTATCTCTACCATTTTTTGAGCTACCCATACCTTTTTTATGAGCAAATATCTGAAGATTCATAATAATCATAAATTACACCTCCTCCACTTCTTTTACAGCTATATATTCACTAAAACTAATTTCAATACTCTTTAATCCAAGTAGCATAGTTTTCATAAGCACCTGGCACTTTAAAATATCATTTTCATCTATACCATCCAATGAAAAACTTAAAAAGCCATCCTCTAAGGAATATTTTATATTTAATTTTAAAACTTCTGTTATTCCGATTAAAATACTCTGGGATATTGCAGAAACAGCACTACATACCATGTCATATCCCTGTTCTACTGATTCTGCATGGCCTTTAATTATAACCGAAACCAAGTTACCAGATTTTTTATTAAATACCGCTTCAATCATAACTTATGCATCGATTTTTTCAATCTGTAACTTAGTATATGGCTGTCTATGTCCCTGTTTCTTCCTGTAATCTTTTTTAGGCTTATATTTAAATACTATAATCTTCTTAGCTTTTCCTTGCTTTAATACTTTAGCCTTTACTTTAGCTCCTTCAACTACAGGTTTCCCAACAACTAATCCTTCATCCTTGTTTATCATAAGTACCTTGTCAAGTTCAATTGTAGAATCAACTTCAGCCTCTAACTTTTCAACGTATATTATGTCTCCTTCTGAAACTTTATACTGTTTTCCTCCAGTAGCTACAACTGCATACATAAAAACACCTCCTCAATCCAGTCTCGCCTAAAAGGTATATTAGAAAAACTTTCCAAATAATTTACATAACCTTTTTTGAGCGGTCTACAGCTGTCATTTTAACATATATGTTCCCCTTTGTAAAGTTCTTTCAATTTACCCTAAAATCTTTAAAATCTTCTATATCACTAGCAAATAAAAGTGCTTCTACTTTACAAGATATTTTCTTTCCATAGGTAATATATACCCTTTTATTCTCAGCTCCTATATCTTTTATAAAATCCTTTGTACCCTTTTTTATATAACTTTCATAGAAGGAATCCATATCAATATGAATATCCTCTATATTCTTTTCATAACACATATTTAAAATTTCGTTTTTTATGAGTAAAGTCATATAGGATAATTTTATTTTTTTGCCTGTTCCCCCACAACATCCACAGTCTTCTTCTATATAATCATTTATGGATCTTCCCATTCTTTTTCTGGCTATCTGTACCAAATTCAACTCTGTAAAAGGATATATTACAGTCTTATTTTTATCCATCAAAAGTCCTTCTTTTAATTTATCCATAACTTTTCTCTTGTTTTTATTATTGTCCATGTCTATAAAATCTATAAGTATTATGCCATTTAAATTTCTAAGTATTATTTGTGCTGCAATTTCCTCTGCAGCCTGTAGATTAGTGATAAGTACAGTCTTATCCATAGTACCGTTCTTTATATTTTTACCTGAATTAACATCTATTACGAACATAGCTTCCGTTTTATTTATGACTATATATCCACCACATTTTAATTCTATTTTATTACTTCTCAAATTTAATATCTTATTTTCCAGTTCATAATAGGAAAATAGATTTTTATTTCCTGTGTACAATTGCAAATTCACACGTGCATTATGTAATCCTTTTAAAAAATCTTCTACATACTTATAATCCTCCTGATTATTTACATATATCATAAAATCATCATCAATAAGTTTATTTCTAAGCACTTCTCCCAGTATTCCACCATTATCAAATAATAATCCAGGCTTTTGCAAATATGCAGCTGATTTAATTACCTGACTATATACTTTATATAGTTTTTCCATTTCATTATGTACTACCTCAAGGGGAATATTTTCACTTTCAGTTCTTATCATAAGTCCAATTCCAGCAGGTAACCTTAATGATTCTAATATATTTTTCTTAAAAGATTCACTATGTATTTTCTTGGAAAATTGTATTCCATTATAAGAACTATTTAAAACACAGTATTTCCCCGGAATACTTATATTTTTTACAATTTTAGCCCCTTTTTTTCCCTGATCCTCTTTCACAATTTCTCCTAGAACCATATCCCCTTTTTTCAAATTAATATTTTTAAATTTTTTATCTATATACATATAGGCATTTCTTTTGCATCCTATGTCTATAAAGGCACATTTTATAGCAGGAACTATATTTTTAACTATACCCATATATATTTCTCCTGGATAGGCCTTTTGGTCCTGTTCCTTCATAAAACACTCTTTAATTATTTTTTCCTGTCTTATAATTATCCTTAAAACTTTTGTTGATCTTTCAACAAATATTTCTTTCAAATATAATCACCTCTTCTGAAAGCCTGATGTCTATGAAAAATAAACTTTAATACATTTTTTCTACATATTCATATAATGGAATTAACCTATTTTCTAGTTCCCCATACATTTCCTCTCTCATTATATTAACAAAAGAATTTTCATCACAACCTCCAATATTATTTTGTATATAATTTGATAAAAATCCTGGTGACAAGTTATCAATACTTCCACAGGAAATAGTAGTATCTAGAACCAAACTATTGTGACAAATAGAATAATTCATATACTTTACCATCTTTTTTATATCTGTTTCCTGTTCCCCTTTTTTACTTCTTTTCAAGGTATTCCACTCTGCCATATTTATCAAATTGTTCATATGTGTTTCTATTTTATCAGTGTCCCTACAGGGTATTTGTATGCTATACTTGGCTGCCCTAATTGCTGCCATGGATTTAAATATCTTTTTATTTTCCACATTGTAGACTTTACTTGCTTTCAATATTTCTATACCTAAAGGAGCATTATTATTTAATTTTTCTAAAATTTCTTCCTTTGATACCTCCTCTTCAAAATATAAGTCCATATATTCTCCACAAGAATATATTCCCACAGCGAGGGGTTGTGCTATAGACATATTTATATGAGGGTTAAATCCTTTGGAGTATTCTACCGGAAGGTCTGTTCTCTTTATCATCCTCTGTATAGTTCTCATCAAATCCAGATGACCTATAAATTTTATACTATTTTTTTTACTGAATTTTATTAAATACTGCTCCTTCAAAGCATTTACCTCCTAAGTTAACATTCACCCCACAATTTTTGCATCCCTTTCTACAATCAGGAGTTACTAAAGCTTTTTTGGCTTTTTCATTTTCTTTTATTAAAAATTCCTTATCCACTCCTATGTCTATAAAATCCCAGGGAAGTATTTCATCATAATTTCTATTTCTGTAGATATAAAAATCTGAATTTACTTTACATTTCCGAAAAGCTTCCATCCACAATTCAAAATTAAAATATTCCGACCATCCATCGAATTTAGCTCCTTTTTCATAGGCTTTAACTAATACATCACACATTTTTCTATCTCCCCTGGCAAAAGCAGCCTCCAGGTAACTCACTGGTGTTTCATGCCAATTATACACTATGTTTTTGCTTTTTATAGAAGATCTTAAAACTTTAATTTTTTCCCTTATTCCCTCCATTTCAGCTTGAGCTGACCATTGAAAAGCTGTAAAAGGTTTAGGTACAAATATGGATGTACTAACCGTTACTTTAAGCCCTTTTTTTCTTATATTTTTGGGAATTCCAAAATACTGATCTACTACTTTTTGAGATACTTCTGCTATACCCTTTACATCTTCTACAGTCTCATAAGGAAGTCCTATCATAAAATACAATTTTATAGTGGACCATCCCGATAAAAATGCACTTTTTACAGAATTCATTAAATCCTCTTCTGTAACGCCTTTGTTTATTACATCTCTCATTCTCTGACTGCCCGCTTCTGGTGCAAAAGTTAGTCCTGTTTTTCTTACTTTTTGGATTTCATTTATAAGTTCCACAGAGAAAGAATCTATTCTAAGAGAAGGAAGAGATACTCCCACCTTTTCCTTTTCATATTTTTCAATAAAACTATAAACTAAATTTTTCAAATCAGAATAATCACATATGCTTAATGAAGTTAATGACACTTCCGAATAACCGGTATTTTTTATTAATTTATCCACCTGTTCTAGTAATTTTGATGTACTTTTCTCCCTTACAGGCCTATATATTATGCCCGCCTGACAAAATCTACATCCTCTTGTACATCCTCTAAAAGTCTCAAGAACTATTCTGTCATGTACTATATCAGTATAAGGTACTATAAGTTTATCAGGATACACCACATCATTAAAATTTTTAATTATCCTCTTAGTAACTTTTTTAGGTACATCTTCATAAATAGGTCTAAATTCTTTAATAGTGCCATCCTCATTATAATACACTTCATAAAAAGAAGGTACATATATCCCTTCTATATGGCACACATTTCTCAAAAATTCCTTCTTATTTCCCTTATAAACTTTGTATAAATCCATAACTTCATTTATTTGTTCTTCTCCTTCTCCTATAGAAAACAAATCAGCTATATCCCATAGTGGTTCAGGATTATATGCACAGGGTCCCCCACACATAATTATAGGCATATCTTCTCCCCTTTCGGAGGCTCTCACAGGCAATCCTGCCAAATTTAACATATTTAAAATATTAGTATAACTCATCTCATACTGCAGAGTAAATCCTATAAAATCAAAATCCCGTATCGGTTCTTTGCTTTCTAGTCCATACAATAATATATCATTTTTTCTCATGAGCTCTTCCATATCCGGCCAGGGTGTAAATACTCTTTCACAATAAGTATCTTCTCTTTCATTTAATATGTAATATAATATTTTCATGCCTAAATGTGACATACCCACTTCATACACATCCGGAAAACAAAATGCATAACGAATATCTATTTTTTCTTTATCTTTTATGTAAGAATTCATTTCACCTCCAATATAACGGCCAGGCTTTTCTACCTTAAATAATATATCATCAGAAATTCTATTCATTAAAATCCTCCTCTTAGGTATTCATCATTATATTTTAGCATACCCCTAAACAATTTAAAATGCAAAAACAGTGATATATTATCATCTGTAAATTTACTTAAATTACAAAAAAGTACAGATGCAAAAAGAAGCATGCTGTACTCTATCGATTCAACTTCATAAACTCTTCTATGGTTATATTTCCATATGATTTTAGAGCATCAATTATTTCCTCTTCATATATCAAATCCATCACATTCATTTCATCGTCTAGTACTGTAAATATGTTATATTTACCTTTATCAAACAATCCCATAGCTGTAAGAAGATTTTGTTTATAATATATAGATAAATTTCTGTTTTCAATATATCCTCTCTTTATAAATTTATATTTCTTTTTAATAATGTCTCCCATAATTATATAAGATGTCCTTTCATTTTCTTTCAAAGATGTAGTCATTATAAATGTAGCTATTATTCCAATGGTGAAATTATTATGTCCATTTAAAAATAGGAATACATAAACTAACATAAGCATTATTCCAATAATTATGCTTATTACTATGGTAATCTTATTTGCCATTCTATAGGGTATTTTAAGGTTTAGAATACTTCTTAGTATTCTTCCTCCATCTAAAGGAAATGCAGGTATTAGATTGAACAATCCTATGGCCAAGTTTATAGAAAAAAATACATAACAAAAATTAGAATATACGATTTTATACATAAAATAAAAAAGTCCACTGAAAATCAAATTAAATATGGGACCAGAAATCGAAATTATTAAATCCTCTTTTGGAAATGCTTCATCTAAATCTTTAAGTTTTATAACAGCTCCCACTGCTATGAATTCTATACCAAATCCAGAAAACTTATAATATCTAGAAAATAAATAATGAATAATTTCATGAAAAAAAACTACTATAGCTGTATAAATAATCTGCCCTCTATAACCTACTACAATCAAAAGTATTATATAGGGAATAAAGTATTTATTTATTTTAATCACAAAAATACCTCTTAAAATTTATTTTTCCCCATTAACCCTGAGTTCCTTAACTGTATTTTTTATTTTATCTTCAACATAATTTATATTGATACTATTAAATTGAGATTTTAACTTACTATAATTATAATTTTGATTTATTATGCTCTTAGAATAACTATATACATTTTTAGCCTGAGTATTTGAAGTTACTTTACATAATATAATGAATATAAATAATATCAACACTCCTATTAGCTCTCTTATAATTCTTCTTACTAAATAGTTTCCTTTTTTATTACAATAGTTTTCTTTATTATATGCTTTTCCTCCATAATAAGGTGAATAATTGAGTTTTCTCCTTAATGAGCCATAATATTTTTCATATTCTGAATCATAATATCCCACAGCATCCTCCTTTTTAAATAACATGCTACTTAATATATATTTAAGGGTATCACTATTTATGACTAGAATTTGGGACGGCTAGCCCAAGCATACTACTTTAAAAAGACTTTATAAAATTAAAAAATAAAAATTTTATAAAGTCTCTTTAAAATATATATTTATCATATTTTGATTATTACTTATTTTCACATGCCTTAAAAATTAATTTTCTTTCTTCTCATACCTATATTTAAAATAAGAGCTATACTTATAAACGCTGTTAAAATAGAACTTCCTCCATAACTCATAAAAGGTAATGTAATACCTGTTATAGGTAATAAACCTATGGTCATGCCCACATTTTGAAAAATAGAAAATAGCATGGAAGATACAATACCTACACACACCATGGAGCCAAATATATCTTTAGACTCTCTGGCTATATTTATAGAACGGTATATTACAACTCCATAAAATGCTATTAGTGAAAGTGCTCCTACAAGTCCCCACTCCTCTCCAACTACAGAAAAAATAAAATCCGTATGAGATTCTGGAACGTATCCCCCGGATATTTGAGTTCCTTTTAAGAAACCTTTTCCAAATATTCCGCCTGATCCAATTCCTATTTTTGACTGTGTAAGCTGAAGTGCAAAGCTTAACTGATATTTATCGGCATTGAATAGGGATATAATTCTCATTCTTTGATAATATGGTATAAGTGTGGTTTTCCAGGCTATGGCTACCACCAATGTCAATCCAAGCATTCCTCCAAGTATTACTTTTAAATCCAATCCTGAGATAAAAAATATCCCAAGTACAGTAAAGAAACAAACCATAGTCATCCCCATATCAGGCTGACTTACAATTAAAGCCATAGGAATAACCGCATACATTGTAAGCTTAAAAAAGTTTTTTAAATTATTGATATTTCCTTCCATATCATCTAATTCTTTTGCCAGCATCAGTATAATTCCTACTTTGGCAAATTCAGAAGGCTGCATAGTAAACCTTCCAATTTTAATCCATGAAGAAGCTCCATTTACCGTATATTGAAACATAGGAATACAGTTTATAACAAGTAAAAATACTCCAAACCAGTATATTATGGCAGCATAACTCTTTATTAAGGAATAATCTATTAAAAGTATAGAATAGATTAATACAAACCCCATAATTATCCAAATAATCTGAGACTTTAAAAATTGATTCCCATAACTTAGATGGGAAGCACTATATATATTTAAACTTCCAAATACACATATAATCAATACTGTAATAAGCATAGGAAAATCAAGCTCTCTCAAGAATCTTTTACTAATAGTAAGTTTTTCAAACAACATCTATATCCCTCCAATATAACTATAATGATTATACCACAGCAAAATAAAAAAGCCATGTATAATACACAGCTATTTATTATACTTAACTTTTTTTACAGGTATATTGGCAACAAGTGCTACTGGATCTTCCTCGACTTTCTCAGTAATCGTCATTCTAACATCTATTTCAGCATAGTTTATTTCCATATATTTTGAAAGTACTTTAAGTATATCTTCCTTTATATCTTCTAATACTTCCTGAGGCATACTGCATCTGTCATTTATAAGTATTAACCTCAATCTTTCTTTAGCTATATCCTTGGAAGATGGCTTGGAAAACGCCCTAAATAAATCCATTTCCCTACACTCCTTATTTAATACCAAATATTTTTTTTATGGATGAAAATAATCCTTCTTGCTCACTGCTTAAATCTATAAGAGGCACCTCTTCCCCTATTATTCTTCTTGCTATATTTCTAAAAGCCTGACCTGAGATAGCACTTTTATCTAATACTATTGGTTCTCCTTTATTAGTTGAAACAGTTATAGTTCTGTCATCTGGTACTACCCCTATAAGTTCTATAGCTAAACTATCTAATATGTCATTAACATCTAACATATCTCCACTTTTAGTCATCTTATAATTTATTCTATTTATTATAAGCTGGTGATTTTCAAGACCTTTAGCATCCAGTTTACCAATAACCCTATCAGAATCCCTAACAGAAGTAACCTCAGGATTTACTACTATCAATGCTCTATCTGCACCTGCTACGGCATTTTCAAATCCCTGTTCAATTCCTGCTGGACAATCTATTATTACATAATCATAACTGGCTTTTAGTTCATTCACTAAATTCATCATCTGTTCTGCACTTATATCTTCCTTATCTCTGGTCTGTGCCGTAGGTAAAAGATATAGATTAGGTAATCTCTTATCTTTTATAAGAGCCTGTTTAAGTCTGCATTTATTTTCTAGTACATCTAATAAAGTAAATACAATCCTATTTTCAAGCCCCATAAGAATATCTAGATTTCTAAGTCCAGTATCCCCATCTACTACCACTACACTTTTATTTAAAGCAGCCAATCCTGTACCTATATTAGCCGTAGTAGTAGTTTTTCCAACTCCTCCCTTGCCTGATGTTACTACAATTGCTTCTCCCATTTACACTACCTCCCTTAAATAAACTTATTAGGCAAATATGGTTCTACTATTATTATATTTCCTCTAATTTTAGCTACCTCTGGATATTGGGGTTTCATGTTATCTGGAGATCTAGTCACTAAATCAGCAATTTGAAGCATTTCTGGCTCCAAGGAAATTGCAGCAACTATTGCTTTGGAATTTCCTCCAAAACCCGCATGAGCATATCCTCGCAGTGCTCCAAATACTACTATATTACCCCCTACATATATTTCTGAGCCAGCATTTACATCCCCTATTATAACTATATTGCCAGGATAATTTACAACCTGTCCTCCTCTTATTGTTTTTCTCAAGAATTTAGTTCTACCCTCATAAATACCAGAAAATATTTTACTAGGTTTTTCATTGCTGTCTTCAAATATACAATCCTTTATCAAAAATTTTTCAAATAACACCTGTTTCAATCTTACAGATTGTTTTTCATTTATATTTTTTAAGTCTGTAATTATTTTTAAATTACATCCCTTATAAAACATCTTGCCTACTGAAAGCCTTTTTACTAAGGCCTCCAGCATTTCTTCAAAATCTTTAAATTTATTTATATTTATAACTATATTTATGCCCTCTTTATTACCCTTAACTAATATATTATTATCTATCATAAATTAGCCTCCATAAGTTACCTCATAATAATATTTCAACATTATTCACATAAATCCTCCCTATATTTTAACTTTATTTATCAAAAATTCTTGTATCCTTAAATTTCTTCGTATTTTTGAAAATATCTTACCTAAGCTAACTTTTATTTAAATACATAATACTACATTAATTATCATATATGAATTTGCGAATAGATTAATCTATTCGCAAATTCATATACTGTTATTCACCGGCATCTGAATTCTCTTCACTGTTTCCTTGATTTAAATTAAAATATGCAGAATAAATATCTCTAGCTATATAAGCAGAACCAGAGCCCATACCTCCGTCAAATACCACCACACATACAGCTATTTCAGGATTATCTAGTGGTGCATAGCCTACATACTCTGCATAGTCAGTTCTTCCAATTTGGGTTTGCTGTTCCTGACTTCCTATAGTTGCAGTACCTGTCTTTCCCGCAGTTTTTATAGGGAAATTTGCAAAAGCCTGGGATGCAGTACCTTTTTCATTAACTGCCTCCATTCCCGCTTTAACCGCCTCTATATTTTCGGCCTTAACCTCCGTCTTTTCAAGAACCTCCGGCTTAACCTCTTCAATAACATTACCATCAGAATCCAGAAACTTGTCTACTAGATGGAGCTTATATCTGGTTCCTCCGTTTGCTAACGTTGCAATATAATCTGCCATCTGAAGGGGAGTAAACTGGTTTAATCCCTGCCCTATAGCAGCATTTTCTATATTAGCCGGTACATCAAGCTGGGCATTGGCATCTGAAACAGCTGTGTAATATATGGCCTCAATTAAACTATTCATTTCTTTATCACTGATATCTTTTTTATTATTTGGATCTTCCTTGGTCAGTTCTGAAAATACTTCTTTATATTTTTCTTTATCAAAGGCATTACTTCCACCTTTTATAGAATTTTGTATCAAAGTTTTTATTTCCTTTTTCAATGCTTTAACTTTACTAGAGTCATTATCATTATCGTATAAATCTATTTTAACTACACTGTTTCCCTTGTCATCCAGTCCACTTTTAAGTAAGGACATAATTTTCCACAGGTAAGTATTTGCATAGGTATTTTCATTGGACTTAGTATTATATACCTGTCCAAATTTTTCTGGAATTTCTATGCCTGTAGCAGGTTTTTCTTCACTGCCTGTAGGTACTCCAAGTCCAAACTTCCAAGCATATTTAGCTAAGATATCATCTCCAAAAGTTTCTCTAATAAGCCTTGCCACTTCCATAAAATAGGGGTTACTGGATCTTTGTATGGCAGTTGTAAGGTTCACCAGTCCATTTGCTCCATCCAATTCAAATCTTACAAGTCTTCCCCCTTGGTTATAAGTACCATTATCATAATAACTAGAATAAGGTGTTATAACTCCACTTTCCAACCCTGCAATAGCAGTCATAGGCTTAAAAGTAGAACCTGGAGGTATTAGAGACTGAGTGGCATAATTATAAAAATGCTTTGCATATATATCATATACATCCTGTCTTATGGTAGTATTATTTTTTATGCTTTTATCAATAGGAAAAAGTATATTTAATACTTCATCCTCAGTTTTTCCAGGATAATTGGCCGTAATATTTCTTGCTCTTATATACTCCCTTCCAAACTCCTCTAAATCAGGATTAAAATATTTGTTGTATTGCTCCGTAGAAAGTTTTCCCGGCGTTGCAAAATCATTGGGATCATATCCCGGCCTGCTGGCCAGTGCTATTATAGCCCCGGTATTTACATTAATCACTACAGCTGCTCCTCTGGTTGCATTTGTAGTATCAGCTCTTTGCTGACCATAAGGATTCTGTCTTAATTCGGCCATCCTCTCATCCAGTGCCTTTTCTGCTGCCGCCTGCACATCCTTGTCTATGGTAAGCTGTACAGTTTGCCCTGGATAGGAATCCCTGCTGCCTAGTTCCTCAATTACTCTGCCATCTTTATTGAGTTTTACTATCCTGCCGCCTTTTGAACCTTTTAATCTATCTTCAAAAGCTGCCTCAATTCCCGCTTGCCCCACATAATCACTGCTTATATCATAGCCCTTGTCTGTATATTTTTCATAATTGGAGGCTATTTTTGATATGTATCCCAAAAAAGCAGAACCCAGTTCTCCATTTGGATAGGACCTTATGGGCTGAGTACTTACGTCTACTCCTGGAAGTTCATTTAACATCTGTAAAAATTTAAAAGCAGTATCTTTGCTTATGTTACTTGCTATTGTTACCGGTTTATAGCCTGAAAAACTCTGCATCTTTAAAGTATCTCTTATAATCATGAATCTTCTCTGCTCTTCCAGTGAATATCCATTTGGAATTTCATATTCCTTTAGGAGTGCTTTAAAGGTATCTTCTGCAGATATCTTCAAAAGTTCTCTGTTAACCTGTGTCTTTAAATCATCATCTGAAATATCTTCATTTTTACTTTTAATTTTTTTCTCTATGGCCTCATTTAATCCTCTATCTCTTTTAAATTTTACCTCCAAGGTATTTCGGGTATTTTCATCATCACTTCTAAATTCAAATCTAAATGGATTTACCTTAAGTTCAAAATCATCCTGCTGGCTTTCACCGTTTTCATCCAATATTTTAAATACCTTATCCATGGTAGCAAAAAATGTGCTGTCACTTTCATCTGTATTCTCATCTTCATCAGGCTGGTTATATACAAGTACGTAACCCTGAATGCTTGTGGCTAACTTATTTCCTTTACTATCTAAAATATCTCCCCGGGGAGCGGCATCAGGTATTTCTCTTATAGACTTATTGTTTGACTGTTCCTTATATTCCTTACCCTGCACTACCTGGAGGAAGAAAAGTCTCATAGCCATCGTTGTAAAAATTAATACCATAATTATTATAATAGTAGTATACCTTGTAATATTATGATGCTTTTTATTTTTCACAAAAATCACCTCCAATTATAAAGTGCCCTATTTTGACTTTTAGAACTTCCATTTAATCTGCATATACTCTTTATTACAAAGTTTATATATAGGTCTATACATGAAAATGCATAGTACCATATCATAAATACTTATAAAAAATACTTTACTTATATTTACATATATGCCATATAGATATAACAGTCCAAATACCAGAATACCTTTAAATAAAGCCAATAGAAAGCAAGAAATAACTGGAATAAGTCTTTTTTCTTTGAATATGTTGTCCCCTACAACTCCTGCTGTGACACATATTATCATATTTGTAAATGCATTTATTCCAAACCCCTGAGAAAAGTATACATCCTGTAATAGTCCCACAAATACTCCAAGCCATAATCCTTCCCACTTTCCATTTACAATAGAATAACAGATTATAAAAATGAAAAGGAGACTTGGATAAAAAGTTTTTATAGCAAAAAAAGGCATTAATACATTGTCTAATATAAACAAAATTATAGACAAGACACTTAATACTAATATTTTTTTCATTTTTCATCACCCTAGTATTTTATATCTATTTTATTTTTAGGGATTACTATAAGCAATTGTTGAATTTTGTCAAAATTCACATAAGGCTTTATTAAAGCATTTTTCATTACCTTTCCTTTATCCGTTTCCACATCTACTACAGTTCCAATTCTAATTCCATTAGGATAGGAATTATCAATTCCTGAAGTTAACACGCTATCTCCTTTTTTTACAGTAGATTCCTGGGGAAGATAATAAAGCTTAGCCAAAAACTTGCTCTCATCGCTTTTATAGCCTTTTACAATACCACTATTTATTACTCCGTTTTCATCTCCTGTTTTATTAACAGTTCCCCCCACTGCCATATTCTCATTAGTTAAGCATTGAACTATAGACCAATTTTTTTCCACATGTACAACTTGACCCACTAAGCCATCTGCAGTAACAGCTATCATTTGTTTTTCTATACCATCTTTACTTCCTCTATTTACGGCAACTTGGTCTAACATTCCGCTACTGCTTTTCCCTATTATGTCACAGCCTATATAATTGTATTCTTCTCTTTCACTTTTAAAATCTAACTCTTTTCTCAAATTAGAATTTTCATCTTTTAAAGTATTATATTCCACAAGCTTATTTTCTAGGGAACTATTTTTTTTCTTCAACTGTTCATTTTCTTTTTTAACATCAGAAAAATTTAGAATAAAGCTTATGGAGTCTTTTATTTTACTATTAATTTTATACAATCCTCCCTGAAGAGAATTAAAGGTAATACCTACACCATTTCTTATAACCGAATTACCATCACTCTTGAAACTAAAAGAAATTAGTACTAAAAAAATAATTGAGAGTATTATTATAGTTATTACAAGTTTATTTTTCAAAAATCGCATAACATATCACTCATAACTATTTTCTACTAGCTACTATTTTATCAATAGTATCTAATGCCTTTCCTGCGCCTAAGGCCACACAATCAAGAGGTGATTCAGCTATGTGTACTGGCATATGTGTCTCTATATTTATTAATTGATCTAATCCCTTAAGCATTGCTCCTCCACCTGCCAGCATGATTCCTTTATCCATTATATCCGCCGCAAGTTCCGGTGGGGTTTTTTCAAGAGTTGTCTTTATAGACTCAATTATTGACACTATAGGCTCCTTCAAAGCGTCTCTAACTTCACTTTCAGTTATATTTATAACTTTAGGTAATCCTGATATTAAATCTCTTCCTCTTATTTCCATGGAGTTCTCTTCTCCCATATCATATGCAGATCCTAATTGGATTTTTACATTTTCTGCTGTTCTTTCACCTATCATCAAATTATATTCCTTCTTTATGTAGCTTATTATACCTTGATCCAATTCATCTCCAGCAATTCTAAGTGACTTACTTGTAACAATTCCTCCAAGGGATACCACAGCAACCTCTGTAGTTCCTCCACCTATATCCACAATCATACTTCCTGTAGGTTCATGTACTGGAAGCCCCGCTCCAATTGCAGCTGCCATAGGCTCTTCCATAAGGAGCACATCTCTAGCTCCTGCATGTTTTGTTGCCTCTTCTATTGCCCTTTTCTCCACCTCAGTAACTCCAGAGGGAAAACATACAAATATTCTAGGACTTGTAAACGCTGACTTAGGACTTACCTTCTCTATAAATTTTCTAAGCATAGTATGAGTTATATCAAAATCAGCAATAACTCCATCCTTTAACGGTCTTATAGCTACTATATTACCCGGAGTCCTACCTATCATATCCTTTGCTTCATTACCTATGGCCATTACCTTTTTAACATTTTTATTTATAGCCACCACAGAAGGTTCCCTAAGTACTATTCCTTTTCCTTTAACATATATTAATGTATTAGCTGTTCCTAAATCAATTCCCATATCTCTAGATATTCCAAAAAAACCCATTTTTATATTTCTCCTTTCAACCTCACAAAATTCCTTTTTCTTTTAAACTGATAAATATTCCATTTCCTATTATTAAATGATCAACTAATTGTATTCCTAAAAGCTCACCACACTTTTTTAATCTAAAAGTTACGTTTACATCTTCATTACTAGGTGAGGGATCTCCAGAAGGATGATTATGACATAGAATTATAGAAGCACTATTCTTTTTTATGGCATAAAAAAATATTTCTCTTGGATGCACTATAGATGAATTTAAAGTCCCAATAAATACATTTTTAATTCCTATAACCATATTTTTTGTATTTAACAGAATGACTTTAAGATGTTCCTGCTTCATCCCTCTCATTTCTTCCATAACAAGTACTGCAGCATCTTGAGGACTGCATATCCTATAGTCATCCCCATCTTTGTAGGACTTAAACCTCTTTGACAGCTCCGCCATAGCAAGTATCTTAGCTGCCTTAGCCTTTCCCACCCCTGAAATACTCACAAAATCCTCTAAATCAGAATTAAAAATTCCATTTAATCCCCCATTATCTTTTATTATTCTGTTACTTAAAGATACTATATTCTCACCTTTAATGCCTGTTCCAAGTATTACTGCTAGAAGTTCTGAATTAGATAACGCTTCCGAACCATATCTAAACAGCCTTTCTCTTGGTCTTTCATTTTTGGGCAAATCCATAATCTTTAAATTATCTTTCATTTTAAATCTCCCTATTATAAATTTACCCCCATCCCACTTAACATATTATACAACTTATTTAAAGGTAATCCTACTACATTATAATAACACCCATGAATTTCTTTTACAAAAACTCCCCCATAACCTTGAATGCCGTAGGCTCCTGCCTTATCTTTGTATTCTCCCTTTTTTAAATAATTTTTTATACATCTATCATCTATTTCAGAAAATTTTACAGTAGTACGTACAAAACTTTTAACTGTTTTATGTAAAACCTTATCCATTATCGCTATACCTGAGTATACATCATGTTCATTTCCACTTAATGCTTTCAACATATGAAATGCTTCTTGTATATCTCTTGGCTTTCCCATTACTTTTCCTCTTAAAAACACTGCGGTATCACATCCTATAACTATTGAACTCTCATTCGTTAGTTTTCTACAAACATCTTTTGCCTTACCTTCAGCCAGTTTCATAACATAGGATTCACATCTCCCTTGAAATACCACAGAGTCTTCATCAAAATCACTTACCACTACTTGAAAATTTTCTATTAATCTACTTAAAAGTTGTCTTCTTCTACTAGAAGCTGAAGCCAATACAATTTTCACGTCATCACTTCCTAATATTTTCTATACAACATAACAGCTATGATTATACCTATTACAGTCATAATATTTATACTGAAATTTATACCTAAAGTTAGAACCATAACTTTGAGATTTAATACGACTGGATCTGTCATCCCTATTGAATAAAAATTTTTTAAAAAACTTAAAAAACTAAAATTATTTCCAATGGCATCTCCTATAAGACTGCCACATATGGCTCCTAAGAATATGAAAAACCATATAAAACTTTTACTTTTTCCGGCCCCTTTCATATAAAATCCCCTACCTTAACAATATATCTTATATAGTTTATCATTTAATAAAACCATAAACAAGTAAATATATTATTGTTAAAAAAATTTTTTAAATTATATATAAAAATGGCAAGTATTAGTAAGAATCTCCTATACTTGCCATGCTTTTTCACATTTATTTATGAGCAACACTTAATTAACTAGAACTTATTTTTTTTAATACATCAAATATGTAAATATAATTTTGTTCACCATCTTTTTTTTCAATTTCTCCTGGAAGCTTATTTATATATTCTTTTAGTTCTTTTAAAATTAACTTACTATTGTTGTCACCGTCATTTACATCTTTTAAAGAAGCACACCATTTTTTTAATTCATCTGTTTTTATAGATTTTACATCACTTTCTGAGAGTTTATTTAATATCTTAAGATTCGCATTTATTATTTCTGTTACTTCTACATTATACAAATCATTTTGATGTATAGTAAATACTATTTTTGTATTATCTATATTCTTTTTCGTAAGGGAATCCATAATACCTTTTGCATTTTCCTCAGTATAAATACCCATGCAAACTCTCGTCTTATCTGAATCTGTTACAGAAAAGGAAACTCCATAGTTAGACAGTAAATTTTTTTGCGTATCTGCATTATTCTTATCCTTATAGACTCCACCTTGAATAGCTACAAATTTCACATACTTATTACTAGAATCAGAAATTTTTATATCATTTGAACTAAAGCCAGCTGTATTTTTCACAATTACTTTAAATACAAAAGTTCCAATTATAAAAGCAAGAAAAAATATCATTAATAGCGAAACCACAAAAATCTTAAAACCATTTTGCTTTTTTAAATCATATCTTGTGTATCTCATCTTTTCACCCCTACTCATAGTATTCCTATATATTATTATTATAGGGGAGAGAAAAATATTACTGTGATACACCAATTTTTTTCATAAGCATCATATCTATATGTCTTCCGTTGACATTATAAAAATCCTTTACTATTCTTGTAAGATTAAATCCTATATTTTTCCAAAAAACTATGTTGTTTGTTTCATCTTTAATTACCCTAGCAAAAAAAATATTTACTCCATATCTTCTATTAAAATAATTCATTAAATATTTTATTATATCAATACGTAAATCCTCATTATTGCATATATTATCTAAATAAAAAAACCATATCCAAAGTTCATTTTGTTTTTTAAATTCAACTCTTCCTTTCAAAATACCTGCTAACTTTTCACTCTTTTCTATTTTAAAAAAGAATTCACATTCACTTATATAACTTTCTAAAAATCTATTTTTTAATTCTTCCAGAGTAGATTCTTCTTTCAAAAAAACCTTATTGGTTTCCATCCATTTTTGTATTCCAATTAAATCTTTTTCTTCCACACTTGAGATTTTCATATCTTTAAACTTTATGTTAACATCTAACATAATTCCACCTCTTTATATTCATCTATGAATTTTAAATTCTACATAAATAATTAAATCCCTTTATTTTAAATATATTGAATAAACTATAAATAAAAATATCTTATTTATCTATAAAAGTAAAAAGTAATATACTAAAGAGGTATATTTTATATTATAATATTAGATCTTAACAATTCTAACTCCTTCTAAATCTGGTTCAAGTAAAATTACATTCCATTTATCTTGTAGTCCACTTAAATACCTTTTAATAGATATAACAAATTCATCCTCATTTTTATTCAACACAGCCATAAGTGTAGATCCTGAGCCACTTATAAACTCACCTATAGAACCAAATTCCACTGCCTTTTTAAAGATATCATCAGAATTTTTTATTAAATTTTTTCTATAAGGCTGATGAATTTTGTCCTGAAAACATGTCCTAAGCTTATCAAATTCCCCATTGTAAAGAGCACTTACAAGCATAGCACATCTTGATATATTAAATATACATTCTTCTTTTAAATAAGACTTAGGTAAAACCTTTCTAGAAAGAGCCGTATTTACCTGAAAAGATGGTATCATGGCCACAAACTTTAACTGCTTAGGCAAATCTATCTTTGAATATTTTATATCCTCTCCCGTCTTCAAAGATACTACCATGCCACCTACCATTGCAGGTACTACGTTATCTGGGTGGCCCTCTATTTTAGTAGCTAGGTCAATCATATCCTTTAACTCTAATTTATTTCCCATAATCTCATTTGCTATCTTTATACCTCCAACTATACAAGCGGAACTACTTCCAAGTCCTCTAGAGATAGGTACATCACACTTAACTACATTAATTTTAAATCCTTTATAAGAATATCCTCCTTTATTCATGGTTTCTATTATACTTTTATATATAAGATTGTTTCCAAAATCCTCTTCAGATTTTAATCCATTATTATATATTTGTGTTTTTCCATTTATTTCTTCCACTTCAATTTCATTATATAACTTTAAGGCCATACCCAAAGTATCAAATCCCGGTCCCATATTTGCAGTAGTAGCTGGTATTCTTACTTTCACTTTAGCCATATTCAACTTCCTCCCAATTGATAAAATATTTTTTATAAAGATACCTTGGAAAACAAATTCTGCCAGTAATTATTAATCAACGGATACTATGTAACTAGACTAGTATAATAAGCTAGTCATTCATTTTGGATAGACTTTTTAGTGTAAAATCAACAATTTTTTAACATCACAGGCTTCTCCTTCTGATTTAACTTTCTCAATATAATTATCTATACAGACCTCATTATCTGCATTTACAAAAGCTACCACTTCTTCTTTATTTCCTGAAAAAGTACTGGATAAAATATAACAACTCTTAAAACTCGAAGATATACCCTGTATAATTTTTACTCGATTTTGTGTCTTTACTCTAAGAAACCACTTTCCCTTCAATCCCCAGCTCTTATCTATTTCTGCCTTTTCACTGCTAAAAGTAATACATTTTTTTCTCTTCTGTTTAACTATATCCGCTATATCTGCAAATACCGCACTGGCAGTAGGAAACATTCCTGCGCCCTTTCCTGAAAACATAACATCTCCCACAGCATCTCCTTCTACCAAAATAGCGTTATACTCGTCCTCAATTTTCCCAAGAACAGAATCTTCTTTTACCATAACAGGCATAACTGTAGCATATATATGTTTACTGCCTAGTTTACTAATTCCCATTAATTTTATACTGCATTTCTCCATCTTAGCATATTTAAAATCATATTCATCAATTTCTGTAATTCCCTCTATGTTTATATCCTTCCAGTCTACCCTCCTATTGTAGGCAATTGTAGATAAAATTGAAAGTTTTCTAGCCGCATCATATCCCTTCACATCTGATTCTGGATTGGCTTCTGCAAATCCTAATTTTTGTGCAAGTTCCAGCGCTTCTGTGTAGCTCATGCCATTATGATTCATTTTAGACAATATAAAATTAGTAGTACCATTCAATATGGATTTTATGCTTTTTATTTCATTTCCTACAAGACATTCATTTATTGATTTAAGTATAGGTATTCCTCCCCCTACACTAGCTTCAAAATGAATAGTAACTCCATTTTTCTTTGCTATTTGTAAAAGTTCATAACCATATTCCGCAATTAAATCTTTGTTAGCTGTAACCACATGCTTTTTCATATTTAAAGCCCTTTTTACATATTCATAAGATGGATCAAGTCCCCCCATAGCTTCAACTATGATGTCCACTTTTTCTTTAAAAATATCATCTATATCTTCTGTTAAAAGTTCTTTGTTTTTATTATCTATATGCTTACTAATATTTCTAACTAAAATTTTTGATAATACCAATTCTTCATTTAATTCATCCTTGAATTTATCTCTATTTCTAAATATAAGTTCAGCTACACCACTACCTACTACACCATATCCAAGCATTGCTATATTAATCATATTATCGCCCTCCTTTTTATTTAACACTTTCAAACAAATAATTAATTCCCTTGTTATCAAAACAAAAAACTCTTCCCACATGGGACGAGTTTTATCGCGATTCCACCCAAATTAACAGTAATATTTAATTAAAATTATTTAATACACATACCCCAAATCATGTGTATTAATAGATAATATTATACTTATTACAATTTTTATACTGTTATCTCCATATCCATAACGCAGATCTGCGGAAATACCTAATAAGAATTTCAGTATACAACTCAAAGGTGGTTTTCAATAATTCTTCCTCAAGGAATATTTCAGCCACGGAATTCCTCTCTCTTTAAAGTAGTTTATTATTTACTCTTCCTTTTCATAGTTTTATTTATATATAATTTCAAACAGATAAGTCATTAAAGGTATTCAACATAACTACATATATGTATAGATATTATTAAACATCTTTTTTACTCTACTGCAGCTAAATTTACCTTTATAACACTTTTTAAGGTTCTTATATCTTCCATCAACTCGTTAACTTCAACCTCTAGCTGAGAAGCATCAAAAGTTATAGATACATTAGCGGCATTATTAATAGGTATATCTTGATTTATAGTAAGTATATTTCCTTTCTTCTGAGCTATATTATCAAGTATTTTCGATAATGTTCCTGCCTTATGAGCTAAAGTTAATCCCAGAGTTATTTTATGCCCTGCCACGCTTTCAGACAAGGTAAAGACTGAATCCCTATATTTATAATAAGTACTTCTGCTTATACCTACTTGTTTTACTCCTTCTGATATATCCTTCACATGGCCAGTTCTAAGAAGTTCCTTTACCTTTACCACTTTGTCAAACACATCAGGAAGTATGCTAGTATCAATTATAAGAAATTTATTTTTCATAACTTCACACCTTGTCCGCAATTGAAAGACATATGTTTTTCAATTGAATATATGAATTATATTACCACATATAAAATAAATATTCAATAACTTTATAAAAAATTTTACTGCAAAATTAAATTCCAGTAAAATAAATGGTTCATTTTACTGGAATTTAATTTAAAATATTCTCTGTTTTAATCTTTATAGTTATTAAAATTCACTTTATTCTTGATATTCTATAACAAATGTGGCAGCAAATCTCTGTTTGGTCCAGATACAACTTCACTGTTTACAAGCATTCCAGTTTCAAGTGAAACATTAACTCCAGCTTCTATTGCATTCTTAACTGCACTTACATCTCCTGTAAGAGTTACAAAAGATTTTCCGCCCATTCCCATTCCTAATCTAACTTCTATAAGCTGTACATCTGCAGCTTTAGCTGCCGCATCTGCTGCAACAATTCCTGTTGCCACACTAAAGAATTCCATAACTCCTAAATCCTTTAATTTTACAACACCTGTAGCCTCATTTACTGCAGGAATTACCTGTTCATGAACATTTGGAAGCAATAACTTGTCTACTACATGTTTTCCTCCTATGCTCACTGCTGCCTCTATTGAAGCTGTAACAGCTCCTACATTTCCTGTAATCAATACAATGTATTTACCAGGACAAATAGTTTTTGCCAACAGTAATTCAACTTCTGCTGCCTTTATCATGGCATCTGCTGTCTTTATTCCCCTAGCTATACTGTTTAACTCTATCATTCCTATAGTTCTTATCATGGTTATCACCTCAACCCTTAAATAGCTTTTATGACTACATTTTCATTTACTTCAACAACAGTTCCGTCGATGCTGGCATGTACATTTGTTCCCATTTTTCCTTCGTCTATTGCCCCTATCATCTGTCCTTTTTTAACCACATCTCCTACTTTTACAACTGCTGTAGATGGTGCACCTATACCCTGTTTCAAAGGGACACTTACCTGTGCTGGTACCAACTCTTCATTTTCTTTATATGGTTGTCCCTTATACTTATTCATTCCAAGTCTTGTTATAAGCATACCTGTAGGAACTTTTCTGAATTCTCTCTGAGGATCTCCTGTGAATACATCTGTTTTATTCTTCCATTTTATACCTTT
Organism: Clostridium kluyveri DSM 555; assembly: GCF_000016505.1. Classification (NCBI taxonomy): domain Bacteria; kingdom Bacillati; phylum Bacillota; class Clostridia; order Eubacteriales; family Clostridiaceae; genus Clostridium; species Clostridium kluyveri. The sequence goes on along the minus strand of NC_009706.1, from coordinate 858,631 downwards.
AGCTCCAAACTGAGCTTTTACATATCCATTTATACGTCTTGGAGATAACCCATTTGGACATGCATACATTTCACATACTCCACACTGGCAGCACATTATTGCTTCCTTGAGAACTTCTTCATCGTTTCTCCCTAATGCCATAGTTCTCATTATTTTATGTGGGTGTAGTGGATGTCCAATTTGATATCTAGGACATAATTCTGTACAATAACGGCATTGTTCACAGGCTGCTTTTGCTCTGTGTACCATTTCCTCTATAGTAAGTCTTTCTCTTGCAGCTACATAATGATCCTTTGGAATTACTATAATTCCCCCGTTAGTTTTTGTAATAACTGTGTTTTCTGCTTCCTCTTTTGAGATTTTCTTTCCCATCATAGGTCCGCCCATTATTACTACGTAGTCGCCTAATGTGGCTCCACCGCATTTTTCTATACATTCTGTAACTTTTGTACCTATAGGAACTTTAACTATGGCAGGACTTGCCACTTCTCCTACAACAGTTACATATTTGTATGTAACGGGCTCATCCTTAAGAGCTTCAAATACATTAAATACTGTACCTACATTTGATACCACTGCTCCTACAGTTGAAGGTATTGCTCCTGGTGCTATTGTCTTCCCTGTTACTTCATAAACCAGTATCTGCTCATCCCCTGCAGGATAAAAACTTCTGTTTAAAAACAGTTCTACTGAAGAATTTAACTTCTTTATAGAATTTGTAAGTGCATCTATTTCATTATAATAAACGTTCTTTAAACCTATTACAATTTTTTCTGCCCCTAATGATTTTCCTATTATCTCTGTTGCTCCTACTATTTCATCACTGTGATTTCTCATCAAATATTTATCTGACTGTAATAGCGGCTCACATTCTAAAGCATTTACTATGAAATATTTAACTTTGGTATTCAGCTTTACATGAGTAGGAAATCCTGCTCCTCCAGCTCCTATAATACCTGCATCTTTAACTTTTTTTAGTAAATCCATCATTACACCTCTCTTAACCCTAAAGGTTGTAATATTTATACTACCGTATTCACATTATTGTAAATGTTGTATGTCATATCCTCCAAAGCCTATTTCTGCATAAGAAGGTGCATTCTTAACAAATATAGTAGTATCTATTTTTTATTTTTAGCTAAATCTATAATATTAGATTATATTACATCCCTATAAATTATCGTGTTTAATATAATTTTATATATCTTACAATAAATATTGTAATAAATCTTTGCTTGGTCCGGATATAACTTCACTATTTACAAGCATTCCAGTTTCAAGTGAAACATTAACTCCAGCTTCTACTGCATTCTTAACTGCACTTACATCTCCTGTTAAAGTTACGAAGGATTTTCCTCCTACTCCAACTCCCATTCTAACTTCTATAAGCTGTACATCTGCTGATTTAGCTGCTGCATCTGCTGCAACTATACCTGTTGCTATACTGAAGAACTCCATAACTCCTAGGTCTTTTAATTGTGAAACACCTGTTGCTTCATTTATTGCAGGAATTACCTGTTCATGTACATTTGGAAGTAATAACTTGTCTACTACATGCTGTCCTCCTATACTTACTCCCGCTTCTATTGAAGCTGTAACAGCTCCTACATTTCCTGTAATCAATATAATGTATTTTCCTGGACAAACAGTCTTTGATAAAAGCAGCTTTACTTCTGCAGCCTTTACCATGGCATCTGCTGTTTTTATTCCTTTCGCTATACTATTTAACTCTACCATTCCTATAGTTCTTACCATGATATCACCTCAACTTTTTATATAGCCTTTATGACTACATTTTCATTTACTTCTACAACTTCGCCTTTAATGCTGGCGTGCACATTTGTTCCCATTTTTCCTTCGTCTATTGCACCTACCATCTGTCCTACTTCCACTACATCTCCTACAGAAACTATTGCTGTAGATGGTGCTCCAAGTCCCTGCTTCAATGGAATACTTACCTGTCCTGGGACTAATTCTTCTCCCTCTTTAATTGACTGTCCTTTATATTTACTCATTTTTAATCTTGCGATTAATCTACCTGTTGGTATTCTCTTTTCTTCTCTCATTATTCTGCCTTCAAATTGGTCTGTTTCATTCTTCCATTTTATACCCTTTGCCATCATCTGTGCTTTAACATATGCATTCATTCTCCTTGGTGACAATCCCATAGGACATGCAAACATTTCACACACTCCACATTGACAGCATATTATTGCTTCTTTAAGTGCTTCATTTCCTTCAGCCAAAGCTATGCCTCTCATTACCTTGTGTGGATGCAATGGATGTCCAATTAAGAATCTTGGACACATATCTGTACAATAATGACATTGTATACAGGATGATTTTGCCTTGTTTATCATGTGATCTATTGATATTGATTCTTTTTGCTGTATAAGATGGTTCCTTGGAATTACTATAATTCCTCCATTAGTCTTTGTAATAACTGTGTCTTCTGCTTCCTCTTTTGAAAGCTTCTTTCCCATCATAGGTCCACCCATTATTACTGTATAGTCATCTACTGTAGTGCCCCCACATTTGTCTATACATTCCATAACTTTTGTTCCTATTGGAACTTTTATGATTGAAGGGTTTCCTACTTCTCCTATAACAGTTACATACTTATATGTAACCGGTTTATCATTAATAGCATCAGCAATATTAACTACTGTACCTACATTTGATACCACTGCTCCTACGCTTGAAGGTATTCCTCCTGGTGGTATTGTCCTTCCTGTTACTTCATAAACCAATACTTGCTCATCACCTGCAGGATAAAATGCTTCACTTAAAAATAACTCTACTGTTGAATTCAATTTGTTTATGGACTTTTTAAGTGCTTCTATTTCAGTATGGTAAGCTGCTTTTAAGCCTATTACAGCATGTGCTGCTCCAATTGCTTCCCCTATTTTCTGTACTGTCTCTACTATTTCGTCACTGTAATTTCTCATCAAATATTTATCTGACTGCAGCAATGGTTCACATTCCAAACCATTTACTATGAAATATTCAACTTTAGTATTCAGTTTTACATGAGTCGGAAATCCTGCTCCTCCAGCTCCTATAATACCTGCATCTTTAATCTTTTTTAGTAAATCCATCATTACACCTCTCTTAACCCTAAAGTGTTGTAATACTATACTACTCTACTTATATTATTCCTTACATATTCTATAACAAATGTGGCAGCAAATCTCTGTTTGGTCCAGATACAACTTCACTGTTTACAAGCATTCCAGTTTCAAGTGAAACATTAACTCCAGCTTCTATTGCATTCTTAACTGCACTTACATCTCCTGTAAGAGTTACAAAAGATTTTCCGCCCATTCCCATTCCTAATCTAACTTCTATAAGCTGTACATCTGCAGCTTTAGCTGCCGCATCTGCTGCAACAATTCCTGTTGCCACACTAAAGAATTCCATAACTCCTAAATCCTTTAATTTTACAACACCTGTAGCCTCATTTACTGCAGGAATTACCTGTTCATGAACATTTGGAAGCAATAACTTGTCTACTACATGTTTTCCTCCTATGCTCACTGCTGCCTCTATTGAAGCTGTAACAGCTCCTACATTTCCTGTAATCAATACAATGTATTTACCAGGACAAATAGTTTTTGCCAACAGTAATTCAACTTCTGCTGCCTTTATCATGGCATCTGCTGTCTTTATTCCCCTAGCTATACTGTTTAACTCTATCATTCCTATAGTTCTTATCATGGTTATCACCTCAACCCTTAAATAGCTTTTATGACTACATTTTCATTTACTTCAACAACAGTTCCGTCGATGCTGGCATGTACATTTGTTCCCATTTTTCCTTCGTCTATTGCCCCTATCATCTGTCCTTTTTTAACCACATCTCCTACTTTTACAACTGCTGTAGATGGTGCACCTATACCCTGTTTCAAAGGGACACTTACCTGTGCTGGTACCAACTCTTCATTTTCTTTATATGGTTGTCCCTTATACTTATTCATTCCAAGTCTTGTTATAAGCATACCTGTAGGAACTTTTCTGAATTCTCTCTGAGGATCTCCTGTGAATACATCTGTTTTATTCTTCCATTTTATACCTTTAGCTCCAAACTGAGCTTTTACATATCCATTTATACGTCTTGGAGATAACCCATTTGGACATGCATACATTTCACATACTCCACACTGGCAGCACATTATTGCTTCCTTGAGAACTTCTTCATCGTTTCTCCCTAATGCCATAGTTCTCATTATTTTATGTGGGTGTAGTGGATGTCCAATTTGATATCTAGGACATAATTCTGTACAATAACGGCATTGTTCACAGGCTGCTTTTGCTCTGTGTACCATTTCCTCTATAGTAAGTCTTTCTCTTGCAGCTACATAATGATCCTTTGGAATTACTATAATTCCCCCGTTAGTTTTTGTAATAACTGTGTTTTCTGCTTCCTCTTTTGAGATTTTCTTTCCCATCATAGGTCCGCCCATTATTACTACGTAGTCGCCTAATGTGGCTCCACCGCATTTTTCTATACATTCTGTAACTTTTGTACCTATAGGAACTTTAACTATGGCAGGACTTGCCACTTCTCCTACAACAGTTACATATTTGTATGTAACGGGCTCATCCTTAAGAGCTTCAAATACATTAAATACTGTACCTACATTTGATACCACTGCTCCTACAGTTGAAGGTATTGCTCCTGGTGCTATTGTCTTCCCTGTTACTTCATAAACCAGTATCTGCTCATCCCCTGCAGGATAAAAACTTCTGTTTAAAAACAGTTCTACTGAAGAATTTAACTTCTTTATAGAATTTGTAAGTGCATCTATTTCATTATAATAAACGTTCTTTAAACCTATTACAATTTTTTCTGCCCCTAATGATTTTCCTATTATCTCTGTTGCTCCTACTATTTCATCACTGTGATTTCTCATCAAATATTTATCTGACTGTAATAGCGGCTCACATTCTAAAGCATTTACTATGAAATATTTAACTTTGGTATTCAGCTTTACATGAGTAGGAAATCCTGCTCCTCCAGCTCCTATAATACCTGCATCTTTAACTTTTTTTAGTAAATCCATCATTACACCTCTCTTCCCCCTGAAATGTCGTAATATTTATATTACTTTTACTATTAATTATATACTTCCCTCCAAAGCATTTCTGCATAAGAAGGTGCATTTCTAACAAATTTAAAACTTACAATAAATATTGTAATAAATCTTTGCTTGGTCCGGATATAACTTCACTATTTACAAGCATTCCAGTTTCAAGTGAAACATTAACTCCAGCTTCTACTGCATTCTTAACTGCACTTACATCTCCTGTTAAAGTTACGAAGGATTTTCCTCCTACTCCAACTCCCATTCTAACTTCTATAAGCTGTACATCTGCTGATTTAGCTGCTGCATCTGCTGCAACTATACCTGTTGCTATACTGAAGAACTCCATAACTCCTAGGTCTTTTAATTGTGAAACACCTGTTGCTTCATTTATTGCAGGAATTACCTGTTCATGTACATTTGGAAGTAATAACTTGTCTACTACATGCTGTCCTCCTATACTTACTCCCGCTTCTATTGAAGCTGTAACAGCTCCTACATTTCCTGTAATCAATATAATGTATTTTCCTGGACAAACAGTCTTTGATAAAAGCAGCTTTACTTCTGCAGCCTTTACCATGGCATCTGCTGTTTTTATTCCTTTCGCTATACTATTTAACTCTACCATTCCTATAGTTCTTACCATGATATCACCTCAACTTTTTATATAGCCTTTATGACTACATTTTCATTTACTTCTACAACTTCGCCTTTAATGCTGGCGTGCACATTTGTTCCCATTTTTCCTTCGTCTATTGCACCTACCATCTGTCCTACTTCCACTACATCTCCTACAGAAACTATTGCTGTAGATGGTGCTCCAAGTCCCTGCTTCAATGGAATACTTACCTGTCCTGGGACTAATTCTTCTCCCTCTTTAATTGACTGTCCTTTATATTTACTCATTTTTAATCTTGCGATTAATCTACCTGTTGGTATTCTCTTTTCTTCTCTCATTATTCTGCCTTCAAATTGGTCTGTTTCATTCTTCCATTTTATACCCTTTGCCATCATCTGTGCTTTAACATATGCATTCATTCTCCTTGGTGACAATCCCATAGGACATGCAAACATTTCACACACTCCACATTGACAGCATATTATTGCTTCTTTAAGTGCTTCATTTCCTTCAGCCAAAGCTATGCCTCTCATTACCTTGTGTGGATGCAATGGATGTCCAATTAAGAATCTTGGACACATATCTGTACAATAATGACATTGTATACAGGATGATTTTGCCTTGTTTATCATGTGATCTATTGATATTGATTCTTTTTGCTGTATAAGATGGTTCCTTGGAATTACTATAATTCCTCCATTAGTCTTTGTAATAACTGTGTCTTCTGCTTCCTCTTTTGAAAGCTTCTTTCCCATCATAGGTCCACCCATTATTACTGTATAGTCATCTACTGTAGTGCCCCCACATTTGTCTATACATTCCATAACTTTTGTTCCTATTGGAACTTTTATGATTGAAGGGTTTCCTACTTCTCCTATAACAGTTACATACTTATATGTAACCGGTTTATCATTAATAGCATCAGCAATATTAACTACTGTACCTACATTTGATACCACTGCTCCTACGCTTGAAGGTATTCCTCCTGGTGGTATTGTCCTTCCTGTTACTTCATAAACCAATACTTGCTCATCACCTGCAGGATAAAATGCTTCACTTAAAAATAACTCTACTGTTGAATTCAATTTGTTTATGGACTTTTTAAGTGCTTCTATTTCAGTATGGTAAGCTGCTTTTAAGCCTATTACAGCATGTGCTGCTCCAATTGCTTCCCCTATTTTCTGTACTGTCTCTACTATTTCGTCACTGTAATTTCTCATCAAATATTTATCTGACTGCAGCAATGGTTCACATTCCAAACCATTTACTATGAAATATTCAACTTTAGTATTCAGTTTTACATGAGTCGGAAATCCTGCTCCTCCAGCTCCTATAATACCTGCATCTTTAATCTTTTTTAGTAAATCCATCTATTACACCTCTCTTCCCTCTAAAGTGTTGCAATATTTATATTACTATTATGACATTATACTTCATTTTCTAAGTTCAGTAAAGAAATTTACAACTGTTAATCCTTTACTTATATTAGCACCACAATATTATAAAAATATCACACAACCTTCACTTGCAAATACAATGGGTAAATACAATAAAGAGCACTTTTAAAAAATAAAGTAATATATATTCTACTCATACACAATGTTATTTAAGAATATATTTACTAAAATCAACTATATAAAACATTATTTTGAAAAGGATGCATTAAATCAAACTTTCGTTCCACTCAACGGAATCTACAATCCCCACAATTGAAGCATCTGTTGGTATATCTATAGTATTGCTTGCTTTTCTTGCTCCACTTCCTGTAACCACAATAACAATTTCGTTAATGCCGGCACCTACTGTATCTATAGCAACCATAGGTTCAGTTTGTATTATATTTTCTTTTTCATCTAGTTTTTTAACTATTAGAAGTTTATTTCCTATGAGCTTTTCATGCTTTTGAGTAGAAACAACGTTTCCCACTACTTTAGCTAAAAACATATTTATTCTCCTTTTCTTAAAATTTCTCAGCTATTAACAATACCTTACAGTTATATCATTATTTTTTATATAATCTTTTGCTAAAGGAGTTATTAAAGCACCTTCTTTTACATTAATTTCTTTACACCCGTGAGCATTTTGCATAATATCTTTCATTGTTATAATCCCCGATAACATTCCTTTGTCTTCAACTACTTTTGGTTCATTTGAACTTGTATCTGAAGATACCTTTGGAATCTCACAAACTGTTGGTGTGTCTTTTACTTTTTCTACAGTATTACTTGCTTGTTGTTGTACAGTATTGTTTACTGGCTTCATATTTCCGAGTCTGCTATTTATTTGTTTTTCTACTATAGCACTGATCAGATCTTCCATATTCTCTTTATTCACAGGCTCACTCTTTTCCTCACCATGTACAGTCCTGTGATTTATAAGAACACATTTTTCTTCTATTGCTTTCTTCAAGTTATTTCCTTCTACAAAATTAATTCCTAAACTACTCAAAGTATCCTTGTAATTCAATATAAATTTATTATATGCTTTATTTTTATTAAGTCCTAAAGACACATTTGTAGGATTTTCTGGATCAAAACTATCTGTTACTGCAATTATTTCTTTATCCATCATAAGAGCTTCTGCTATCCCCGTAGTAACTAAGTTATCTTGTATTCCAACCGCACACTTAGACAATGTGTTTCTAGTCATTACAGGTATTACTATTAAATCATCTGCTTTTAAAGCACCACTCAATTCTTCTTTAGATTCTATCATCTTTCCTTTTAAACTACTAATGTAACTTTCTGGAATAACACTTTTGGCATTTTCTGTCATAACTATATCGTATTTTATAATGCCCATGGAAGAAAGAGATTCAAATATTTCTTTTAAGTTGACTTCTCCTCCAGATATAAACAAAAGTGCTCTCTTGTTTAACATATTTACAATTTGAGTAACTATAGGCCTTAGTAAATCTTGAATATCCATTTACTCACCTCACTTATTTTTAAGTCATTTAACCCCTAGCCGCACTTTATAGAATATTTCCTAACTGAATTTAGTATCATTCATAGCAATTCCCATAGGTGTTACTAAAAGGGGATCATGTGGTTTAATAGTTTTTATACCTGTATACTTTTCAAATATCTTTTCTATATCTTTTAGACAACAGGTTCCTCCAACCAGATAAATTTCATTTACATTAAATCCCTTAATATGCTGAACAACTATATCTGCCATCTTTTCTACTACTGGTCTTACCAATGTAAACACTCTATTATAATTTTTCATATCAACTTTATATTTTTCCGCCGCTTCATAATCCATCTGAAGTGCTCCAGCTACAACTAAACTTAAATGATGTCCTCCCGTAGGTTCATCTGCTGAATACACTACTTCTCCATCTTGTAATATGGATATTCCCGTAGTTCCACCACCTACATCCACCACTGCACCATTTTTTATTTTTAAAACTTCAGAAGCCGCAGTTGGCTCATCTACTACATTACTTACTTGAAATTCTGCTGCTTCTACCACATTTTGAATAACTTTTGTATTCCCTGTACTTATTCCTGGAGGTATAGCTGTAGCAGCATACAATAATTCTCTATTTAAAGTACCCTCCAATTTACCTTTTAATTTTCTGAGTATAGTCACAGCATTTAGATATTCAACAACTATACCATCTCTAACTACATTTGCAGAAAATAATTCTCCTGCCACTGGTTTATTTTTCTCATCTAATACTGCTACAACAATATTAGAAGTACCTAAATCTACTCCAACCTTTAATTTATCATCTTTTCCCACTGCCCTAGGCTTTTTCATGACTTTTTCCATATCCATTATGAATGCATTAGCATCATCTAATATACTTTTTTTAGCTGGTTTCTTAGGTACGCTTTTTTCTTTTGAGACTTCTTTTGAATTCTGTTTTGGCGTTTCTTCTGAAACTTCCTTTGGAGTTTCTTTAGGCACATCACGTTTTGAAGATTTCTTAGGTGGATCATTTACTCCTAATAAAATTCTTGAAAGCTTTCTTGCCAATATCATCACCTGCTTATTTTAATATTCTAACTAAAGCATCATTTTTTATTTCACACGCATTAGCTTCATCTGTATCTATATGGAATTCTAAAGCAGAAGTATTAGTTACTCTAACTAAAACATTTTTGAAAATAACTCCTTTATCTCCCATAGTTTCTACCTTTACTAAGTCTCCATCTTTTACCTCATAAACCTTTGCCTGTTCTGGTAACATATGAACATGTCTATTAGCACATATAACTCCATTCTTTAGGATTATTGATCCCTTAGGTCCAATAACAGAAAGAGTTGCTGAATTATCTAAATCTCCAGAATTTCTAACTGGTGCTTTTATGCCAAGAGTACGTGAATCCGTTCTGGATATTTCAATCTGGCTATAGCTTCTTATAGGTCCTAAAATTCTTACTTTAGGAAAAATAGCTTTTGGTCCTGCAATGGCAACAGTTTCATTTGCTGCAAATTGTCCTGGTTGTTTTACTGAACCTTTAACTGTTAATTCATATCCTTCACCAAATAAACATTCTAAATGCTCTTTAGTTAAATGTATATGTCTATTGGATATACCTACAGGTATAGAAAATCCATCTTTATCAATTTCAGCCTTAGGTTCAGGTTTATTTCCAGTTACGATTTTAGCTACTATATCTTGTATTAGTTTTTCATTTATTTCTACCATAATTCATCACTTTCCCATCTTTTTATAATGAAGGCATAAATGCCTTGGCTGTCCTTTTCTCCTAGGGCATGCAGGATCACGACATATATTACATACTTCATTATCCTTAGCATTCTTTTTTGAAGAAACATGATTTCCAGTTTTACCTTTATCTTTTTTAACAGCTACTTCTTCGTCTTTTTCCTTTGCTTCTTCATTAAAATTATTATCATTTGGCTCTACGCTTTCCTTGAGAGTCAAATTCTCTTCTGACTCTACATCTTTTTCAGGAGTTAAATCTTTTTCCGATTCTATATTTTTCTCAAGAGCTAAATCTTCCGGTTCTCTAGTTTCTTCCGGAACTGAATCCTCTTCTGGTTCTTCAGTTTCTTCTGAAATTGGCTTTTCTTCCGATTCTTCAATCTCTTCTGAAACAGATTCTTCTTTTGATTCCTCAGTTTCTTCTGAAACTGACTCTTCTTCTGGTTCTTCAGTTTCTTCTGGAACTAGCTCCTCTTCAGGTTTTTCAGTTTCTTCTGAAACTGGTTCTTCTTCGGACTCCTCAGCTTCCTCTGGAACTGATTCCTCTTCAGACTCTTCAGTTTCTTCTGGAACTGGCTCCTCTTCAGGTTTTTCAGTTTCTTCTGAAACTGGTTCTTCTTCAGGCTCTTCAGCTTCCTCTAGAACTGACTCCTCTTCAGGCTTTTTAGTTTCCTCTGAAACTGGTTTTTCTTCCAGCCCTTCAGTTTCTAAATTCTTTTCAGTAACTAAAGTTTCTTGTACGTCCACATCTTTATCACAAATTAAATTTTTTTCTGATTCTGTATTTTTAATTCCTACTGTTGAATTGGATTCTATAATCTTGTGTAAATTCTGTGCAGGCCTTGGTATGACAAGCGTTCCAACCACAGTACCTATTCTTTCTGCACTTACTTTTCCTGCATCAATGGCAGCTTTAACTGCTCCTACGTCACCTTCTATTTTAATTGTTACAAGTCCTCCTGTTGACAACTCATAGCCTATAAGGGTCACATTAGCCGATTTCACACAACTATCTGCAGCTTCAACTGCTGCAGTCATTCCAATAGTTTCAATAACACCAATAGCTTCTCCATTCATCAAAATCCCCCCCTTGCTACATTATGGAGTTAATGCATAAATTTTAGAGAATAATTATACTTCTTAAAAATAGAAATGACTACAGAACTATTTTGTCTGTTGTTCTAATTTCTCATTACTTGCACTATAAATTGATCTCAAAGGTATAACTTTATAGAATCTTGAAGCGTTACACCCAATTATTCTACATCTACTTTATTCTTTCATAAATATTTAGAGTCCTTTATTAATAAGAGGGTGATTTTCTTTAAGTTTATAGCGATGAAGTACTGCTCCTATCGTTTTTAATTGCACCGGCTCTGTCTCCATTATAGATTTCTCCAAAGCTTTACTACAGGCAAACTTATTCGTTTTATTATAACCAAAAGCTGCATCTCTAAATTGGTATCATACTACAACTTATCTCAGTATATCCAATGTTTAAAACTTAAACACTACTCTTTAAATCTACACTTTTATCATATTTCTTTTTTCATATGACTCAGCTGCTTCCCTAACAAGCTCAGCATTTAATTTAGCCTTATACTTACTTTCAAGTTCTTCTGCTATTTCAATTAATTGCTGTTTTGTAGATTTATGAGGTTTCAAGGCATTATAAATCTCCAATACCCTAGCATCTGGAACTACAGTGAGTTCAGCTGCTCTTCTAAAATTTGCTGCAAGTTGAATATTACCCACAGATTCTGCTATTTGAGCTTGATATAAAAGTGTTTTCTTATTTATCTTAACATCATCTAAAGTTATTTTTCCACTTAACACATTTTCTAAACTTATATCATCTATAGATTTACCTGTACTTGTCTTTATAAGCTCTGGTCTCTTCTTACCTAAAGGATAATCTTTTTTACTTACAATTTCACAAGCTCTTCCACTGCCATGAATTTCTTCAGACTCATATTTCTGTTCATCATTTTGAATAGATTCCATACTTTTCAAAACTTCTTTAACTATTTGTTCTATTAAATCATTACTACTCATGGCTTCACCCCTATTCAAAATTTACTCATAATGTTTTTAAATCTGAAAATTTTTACATAATCAATGGTTACCTGTAAAATTTAAGATAAATAATTAATGTTTTTAAATCTTATGGGGTTCTAAAGCAAAGTTTACATTCTTCAATTCATCCCATTTTTTTGCTTCCACCCTATAACCAGTTCCAGGGCCCATATAATCGTTTCTATCATTTATTGCACTTATAACATTATACTGCTCATCAAATATTGAAGACTGGTGCAAATAATCCCCTATTAATCTCTGCTTAAACATATTAAGTATATTTTCAGCAACATCAGCAAAGCCTCCGCTGTAAAGTCCCTTAACTATATCTAAAACTGTAATGCCCTTATTCAATAATTTTTCAATTGACTTTAAATCTTCTTCTACATTTCTAGCTGGCATATCTCTACTGCCATGGGCATAAGTTGCAGCTTCCACTTCTTCATCAGTTATAGATGGCAATCCTAATTCCTTAAATAAAGCCTGAATTGCTCTAGCAGCCTTATTCCTAACTGCTATAACTTTTTCTTCTTTAACAGGCTTAAGACCCCCATCAATTCTTAAATCTCTTTGTAAAATTAACCAGTCATCATAATCTTCTGCATTCCAATTGGAATGTGTAAACATATTATCGTAACTTGGAGTAGAATTATACCCCGGAGATACAAAATCAACTCCAGGCAGAAATTGCAACATAGCTTTTGAAGTTTTTCTAATTTCAGAATTTGTCAAAACTTGCTCATTACCTGATACAACTTCTAGTCCAAGCATTTCAATTATAAGGCTTCTTCCTAAGATTGCCCTCATACCTTCTGGTACTGCTGCTGAAATGCCTACACCATTTACTAATCCATTTTGCAATCCTTGAACCCCTGTACCTTTAGCCATCATTATACATCTTGCTTCTAAATAAAGCATTGATTTTCCCTCTGAATATCCCATTTGAACTTCAGAACCAATGCTTGAAGAAAACCTCATTTTAAATCCCCTCGAAGTATATGCTGAAGCTAAAAAAGAATCAGACCAGGGAGTATCATCACCCTCTACAAATGCACTTTCTGTACCATATACAGATATAGTTTCCACATAAGAAGCAAAACCAAGCATACTCAATTTAATTTCTGTAGCATCTCCCAGTAAGCATTGTGTTAATACCCCAGGCCTTCCTGTCTGAGAACCTATTAAAATTGAAATTGCATTGAAAAGGGTATATCTTAACATTCCTGCCCTTGTTTCCATTTCTGCAAAACCCCTAAGGGCTCCTTCCGCTGAATCTGCCGCAATTTGAACAGGATTATCCCGCAAATTAGTCACACATGCTTGGTTTGCAGGTGTCCTTCTGGCCTTCATCTTCTGAAGAGCCATCATCATTTCTACTACATTTAAGTTACTAATTATTTCTACCAATTTTGCCGCTGTAAGTGAATTGGCTATATTCATAATTTCATCCCTGGAAATATTTATATCCACCAACATTCTAGCAATATCCAGTGAATCCATTGCCATGGCTTTTTCTGTATTTCTTACATTGATTGAATGTTCTGCAAGAAAGATATCTATAAAATCAAACTCTTCTCTGCTCTTTCCATCCATCTCAATTATTTTTCCATCTTCCACTTTAACACTTGGAATAGGATTATTAGGACTTTCTATGGCTGCAAGTCCTATTTCCGGCCATTCTTCCACAAAGCCATCCTTATGAATTGACCTTTGTTCTAATATCTCAAATCTTTCAGATCTTCTCACTAATTTACACCACCCTCTTTAGATATAAAAGTTAGTAGCAGAAACAGAACTTTGTCCCAATAATTTTAAGGCAACTACCTCTGTCTCTTACTTCTTGGGCGGCAATTACTGACTGCATAACAGCACTTAAAATACCACTCAATCACTATACTTTTAATTCTTGTTCAAGTGGTTCTTCTACTGCCCTTTTTCATCAGATACATCTTTAGCAGTTACTTAATGATTAATAACCTTAATGTCCAGTTTTAACCTCTGTAATTTTCATATTTAACACCTACAGCTTTTTCTGCAAATTCAACTGTTATTAACGGAGCCCTTATTAAACTAGATCCAATTTCCTAATGTATTACTAAAATTTTATAGGTCAAAATTTTTCAAATTATACTTTTGTTACACTGATTTAAAACCTTTTCGATTAAATCATCACTTAACATAACTGCTTTCATTAACAATCAGATTTGATACTATTAACCAATTTTAGGTAATATCTTTTCAACATCTGTATGAGGTCTTGGAATAACGTGTACTGATACAAGTTCTCCTACTCTCTTAGCTGAAGCAGCCCCTGCATCTGTAGCAGCTTTTACTGCACCTACGTCTCCTCTTACCATAACGGTTACAAGTCCTGAACCTATTTGTTCTTTTCCTATTAATTGAACATTTGCTGCCTTTACCATTGAATCAGCTGCCTCAATAGCTCCAACCAATCCTTTTGTTTCAATCATACCTAATGCTTCTTGTCCCATAAGAACACCTCCATGAAATTTAAAATTATTTTTATTAATATTTTTACATTTCCTATTGTATATCATTTTTATATACTTATCTTGCAAAATATTGTTTAGTTTAATACCTATATTAACTATTTAAAATTGTATTTTTTATATATATTTATGTACTTTCTTTACATCTTCATATACTAACATAATATTGATAAATTTCAATATACCAATGAAGAAATTCTGGAAAATACATAAATAATTTCAATAATACAACAGCAACAACATAAAGTAAAGTAAAGATTGTATCTGATAAATAGAATTATACATCATTTTATAAATAAAATCATTAAATTTTCATAGATTATTTACTAATATCATTGACAAATGAAAAAAACTTTTCCACATTTGCTTAAAAATTAAAAAATCAATTACAATATACATGATATAAGAACAATTATAGATCAGATTATTCCTATTTTTATATTGACTATGCTTAACCCATTTGTATTTACTTATCTTTTTTTTTATGTTAATTTTTTATTAATTTAAATCCTAAATATTATAAATTATGAATTTATATATATTATAAAGTAATATTCTTTCTTGATTTATATTTTGTGTGCAGCAGTTCATGAGATTTATATCCTAAAGGTTCTCCTAAAAATTCACTATATAATTTTTGTATACCTGGGTTCTCATGAGACTTTCTATAAGGAAGACTGGAATCATGATTGTAAAGTCCCCTTTTTCTAGCATCATAGGCTATATTCTTATCTGATTCAAATATAATTTTGGGTTGTCCTCCTCCACTGACACAGCCTTCTGGACACGTCATTACCTCTATAAAATGCATATCACATTTTCCCTTTTTTATCATATCCAATACTTTTTTTACATGCTTTAAACCTGATACTATCCCTACCTTCAATTTAAAATCTCCTAATTCCACTTCTGCAGTTCTAAATCCTTGTCCTCCTCTGATATCAGTAAGTTCTATTTTAGGAATAGATTTCTTAGTATATAATTCATATCCTGTTCTAAGGGCTGCTTCCATTACACCTCCAGTAGAACCAAATATAGTTCCCGCTCCAGTATACATCCCCAGCACATCATCAAATTTATCATCGGAAAGAGTATTAAAGTCAATATCCGCATCCTTTATTAAGTGTGCTAATTCTCTCGTAGTTATAACTATATCCACACTCCTATATTCATTACAGCTCATTTCTTCTCTTTCACTCTCAAATTCTTTACAGGTACAGGGCATAACAGCTACGTTATATATCTTAGCTGGATTCACTTTATTTATTTCAGCTCCATAACTTTTAAAAATGGCACCAGCCATCTGCTGAGGAGATTTACAACTGGAAAGATGAGGCAAAAGTTCTGGATAAGTTTGTTCCATGTATTTCACCCATGCTGGACAACAAGAAGTAAACATAGGTAAGGTTCCCCCTTTTGTTATCCTATCTAATAGTTCACTACCTTCTTCCATTATAGTAAGATCTGCCCCAAAATTTGTATCATATACCCTATCAAATCCAATTTTTCTAAGTACAACTGCCATTTTTCCCTCACTTAAAGTTCCAAAAGGCAGTCCAAACTCTTCTCCTATGGCAACTCTTACAGCAGGAGCACACTGCACGATTTTAAATACGTCTGTATTTCTAAGTATTTCCTTAACATTTTTAATCCTGCTTGTACTATATGCCGCAAAAAGTGGTTCATCTACATTATCTAATAATCCCCTATCAAACAATTTTTTACTCACAGGTGTAGCAACATCATCATATATAGAATAATATCCTTTACAAATTTGAATACATTGGCCGCACATAATACATTTTTCCATATCTATTGCCTGTGGTTCACCTTTGTTGCCTCCTATAGCATCTACTGGACATACATCGGCACATCGTCTACAACCTGTACATAATTCCCTATCTATATTTATCATGGGGGTATTAGTCCACATATCTAACATTCCTTTCTTAATAAAATTTTATTTCATTTAATTAATTATAATGTTTTCTTAGTATTAAGCTCTCCACTATAGTGTTTATTTTCTTCACATTTTACTAATTTCAAAGCTCCCTGTGAACATTCTTCGATACAGGCAGGTTTTCCACCTTCTTCTATACATAAATCACATTTATATGCTACGGCACTAGCTTTAGGTTTGATCCTACCTTTACTCACCTGACTTTCAATTCTTGGTAACAAATTCACAGCTCCTACTGCGCATACCAGCATACAATTTTTGCATCCTATACACTTATCCTCCTGAACAAATATTGACCCATGATTTTCAACTATAGCTTTCACAGGACAAACATTTACACAAAAAGCTTCTGTACAATGTCTACATTGTATGGGCATTGCCATACTCTCTTTTTTGACAAGAAATAATCTAGGTACCACTTCATTATTCATAGTTCCAACAGTACCTCCAGAATTATTTTTTCTATGCCTTGCAGCACAGGCAATTTCACAGGCTCTACATCCTATGCATTTATTTGAATTTGCCATTACAAAAGAATTTGCATGCTCTTCCATTTAACTTACCACCTTTCCTATTCTAATACATAACTTTAAATACTTCCCAATACATGGTTCATACCCTGAACTGCTTGTTCCCGTTTACACCTGCTGCAGTAAAATCTTTCCGGTTGTTCTATTCCTAACTTATCATAAGCATATTTAACATGCTCTTCCGTAGCAAAGTATTCTCCACAGCAATCACATTTCACCATTTTAAATTTATTGCCCCATATTTCTCTTTTGCCATCTTTATCTATAATGTCTATGGCATTAGTGGGACATACATTAGCACAGGAACCACACCCTATACATTTTTGTGTGGATTTATCAGAAGTATCCAATTTCTTATATATACCCTTGTTGACTAAAGAAAGTACTCCCACCCCCACTGCCTTACAGGCCTTTACACAAAGTCCACATAAAGCACAATCTTCTCCTTTTTCTAATTTAAATCTATTTACTTTTCTTTTCTCTACTCCAAAAGCTTTTGCAAATTTTTCTACTTCTTTATTATTGGGACATCTAGCCTGAAGCAGCATAGCTATGACTTTCCTCATCCTTTTTATCTTATCTGAATCAGTTATGACTTCTATTTCCCTATTTCCCGGATTCGCAGGAGATATACAAGAAGCCGCCACTTTAGATTCTTCTCCATCTATAACCTCTACTATACAAAATCTACAGGTAGCCAAACCAGGCAATGCATCACTATGACATAGTGTAGGTATATATATATTATTTCTTCTAGCTACTTTTAATATGGTATCTCCTTTTTGGGTTTCATAATTTTCACCATTTATCACAATTTTCATTATAAACTCACCTCTTTATAAAATCTTAATAGCATCAAATCTACATATATCTATACAATTGCCACATCTTATGCATTTACTCTCATCTATTTCATGAGGTTTTTTAAATTCCCCTGTAATACAATTACTGTCGCAATTCTTCTTACATAAGTTACATCCCATGCACTTATCTTTATCTATATAAAAGGTAGTGAGATTTTTACAAACTCCTTGTCTACATCGCTTATTTTTCAAATGTTCCTCAAATTCATCTCTAAAGTATCTAATAGCAATCATTATTGGATTCTGTGCCCGCTTACCAAGATTGCATAAAGAAGCTTGACTGATAACATAAGACATCTGAAGCATATTTTCTATATCTCTTTCCTTTGCATTACCTTCACAGATATCAGTAGCCATCTCCAGCATTCTCTTTACTCCCTCTCTACAGGGTATACATTTCCCGCAAAATTCTTTACTTAAAAAATTCAAGTAATCTTTAACAACATCCACCATGCAATTTCTATCACCTATAATAATTTCCGGTTTCATTTCAAGTAGTACTTCCTTTAAAGCTTCATATCCACCTTTTTCAATATATTGATCTATGGTAGTAGGATCTATATCATCCACATTTTTTAGAGCTACTTTATACTGTCTTTTATAAAATCCACTTTCATGATAATCTTTTAACTTCTCCTTCATAGAAGGAGTAGTTTTTATCAATCTACTAACAATTTCATCATTCACCACTGTCCTTTGAATTATTTCTTCAACATCTTTAATTTTAACCCCATAATAAGTTATATTCGGATAAATTTTAACTACAGGGCCCTTATCACATATTCCACTACATACGCTGGATGTCAACTTAGCTGATACTTCTGCATCAATTTCCATCTCGTGTATTTTATCTCTGAATTCTTCAAAAATTGACATACTATTTTTAGCTATACACCCTGTTCCACAACATACATAAATTTTCTTTTTATTGCCCATAATTTTTCACCTCTATAAATTTATCAATTCAAATAATCCCATTTAATACTCTCATTCATACATTTAATCAGTTGTCCATGAGACTTCAACCTATGTACTTAAAATTATCAGCGCCTTTTTGTAAACGACTTCATTACCTTGTAACAACCATTAACTCAACAAAACTAAAATATTAACAATAAATATAATTTTTATATAGTATATATGAAAATTATATTTATTATGCCTCCTAATATATGCCTTTTACTATGTGAAAATTTTCACGTATTCAAATAAAACATACATCCTATGTCTATATAGATTGTTAATATGTAAACAATCTATTCAACTTTAGTATAACATGTTTTAAATGTAAATAAAAGAACAATAAAAAGAAGTTTATTAAGTAATTCTTAATAAGAATAATATCATTCGGATAAACAAAAAAAACTTGATGAAGAAATCTCTCTACATCAAGTTTAAAACTTTACATTAATCTTAACAATAATCTAATCCATATATTTTTTATAGTATCCCCTCAAAATTGCACAGTAAATATTATTTGGTCAAGCCCTCGACCTATTAGTATCAGTCAGCTTAACATGTTGCCATGCTTACACCCCTGACCTATCTCCTCCTCTTCTCGGAGGGGTCTTACTGGCTTTCGCCATGGGAAATCTTGTCTTGGGGTGGGCTTCACACTTAGATGCTTTCAGCGTTTATCCCTTCCCGACTTAGCTACCCAGCTGTGCTCCTGGCGGAACAACTGGTTCACCAGCGGTCAGTCCATCCCGGTCCTCTCGTACTAGGGACAGCTCCCCTCAAATTTCCTACGCCCGCGACGGATAGGGACCGAACTGTCTCACGACGTTCTGAACCCAGCTCGCGTGCCGCTTTAATGGGCGAACAGCCCAACCCTTGGGACCTACTCCAGCCCCAGGATGCGACGAGCCGACATCGAGGTGCCAAACCTCCCCGTCGATGTGAACTCTTGGGGGAGATCAGCCTGTTATCCCCGAGGTAGCTTTTATCCGTTGAGCGATGGCCCTCCCACGAGGTACCACCGGATCACTAAGCCCGACTTTCGTCCCTGCTCCACCTGTGTGTGTCACAGTCAAGCTCCCTTCTGCCTTTGCACTCTACGAAGAATTTCCAACCCTTCTGAGGGAACCTTTGTACGCCTCCGTTACTCTTTTGGAGGCGACCGCCCCAGTCAAACTGCCCGCCTATCATTGTCCCGTGTCCAGTTTCATGCACTCCGGTTAGAATTCCAGTACTGCCAGGGTGGTATCCCAACGTTGACTCCAGAAATGCTGGCGCACTTCCTTCTCTGCCTCCCACCTATCCTGTACAGGCAATACCAAAATTCAGTGATAAACTGCAGTAAAGCTCTACGGGGTCTTTCCGTCCAATCGCGGGTAGCAAGCATCTTCACTTGCACTTCAATTTCGCCGGATTTGTTGTTGAGACAGTGCCCAAATCATTACGCCATTCGTGCGGGTCGGAACTTACCCGACAAGGAATTTCGCTACCTTAGGACCGTTATAGTTACGGCCGCCGTTTACTGGGGCTTAAGTTCTTGCCTTCGCTTGCGCTAAGCAGTCCCCTTAACCTTCCAGCACCGGGCAGGCGTCAGCCCCTATACTTCAGCTTTCGCTTTAGCAGAGACCTGTGTTTTTGATAAACAGTTGCTTGGGCCTTTTCTCTGCGGCCTCTTTCGAGGCACTCCTTTTCCCTAAGTTACGGAGTCAATTTGCCGAGTTCCTTAACAACAATTCTTCCGATGGTCTTAGGATTCTCTCCTCACCTACCTGTGTCGGTTTGCGGTACGGGCACATCCCTGCTCCATAGAGACTTTTCTTGGCAGTGTGAAATCAGATACTCGTCCTTGCGGACTCCCCTTCAAAGCCCAGGATTATCGGACATACGGCTTTTCCTTTATGTCCTCCCTCACTCCTTGGACACACATCCATTCGTGTGCACATCCTATCCTTCTGCGTCATCCCTTCTGTTCTTTTTCGCAAAAATGTGGTACCGGAATCTCAACCGGTTGTCCATCGCCTACGCCTTTCGGCCTCGGCTTAGGTCCCGACTTACCCTGGGCGGACGAACCTTCCCCAGGAAACCTTAGGTTTTCGACCAATAAGATTCTCACTTATTTCTCGCTACTTATGCCAGCATTCTCTCTCCTGCACTGTCCACCATTCCTTCCGGTATGGCTTCTCCCTGTGCAGCATGCTCCCCTACCGCCCTTTCAGGCCCATAGCTTCGGTGGTAAGTTTTAGCCCCGGACATCTTCGGCGCATGACCTCTTGACTAGTGAGCTATTACGCACTCTTTAAATGTATGGCTGCTTCTAAGCCAACATCCTAGTTGTCTTCGAAATCACACATCCTTTTCCACTTAACTTACACTTCGGGACCTTAGCTGTTGGTCTGGGCTTTTTCCCTTTTGACTACGGATCTTATCATTCGCAGTCTGACTGCCGGGATTCAAGTATATGGCATTCGGAGTTTGATAAGGTTCGGTAACTGTTGTCAGCCCCTACCCCAGTCAGTGCTCTACCTCCATTACTCACTCCCGACGCTAGCCCTAAAGCTATTTCGGGGAGAACCAGCTATCTCCGAGTTCGATTGGAATTTCTCCGCTATCCACAGCTCATCCCATGGTTTTTCAACACCAACGTGGTTCGGTCCTCCACGAAATTTTACTTCCGCTTCAACCTGGCCATGGATAGGTCACCCGGTTTCGGGTCTACGGCATACAACTCCCCGCCCTTTTCAGACTCGGTTTCCCTTCGGCTCCGTACCTTAAGTACTTAACCTTGCTGCATACCGTAACTCGCTGGCTCGTTCTACAAAAAGCACGCCGTCGTACTTTAACGTACTTCGACTGTTTGTGGACACACGGTTTCAGGTTCTATTTCACTCCCCTCCCGGGGTTCTTTTCACCTTTCCCTCACGGTACTCCTCCTCTATCGGTCACCAGGTAGTATTTAGCCTTGGGAGGTGGTCCTCCCTGCTTCCCACAAGGTTTCTCGTGTCTCGTGGTACTCCGGTACAGGTTATTTTGCTTCTGCTTTTCACTTACAGGGCTTTTACCTTCTGCGGCTCAACTTTCCAGTTGAATTCACTTAAGCTTCCACATTTTTTATCACCTGACCTCTACCCCGGAAACAAGTTTCCGGTTTGGGCTCTTTCCCTTTCGCTCGCCGCTACTTAGAAAATCGATTTTTCTTTCTCTTCCTCCGGGTACTTAGATGTTTCAGTTCCCCGGGTTTTCCCCTCCATGCCTATATATTCAGCATGCAGTACCTATTGTTTTATAGGTGGGTTTCCCCATTCGGACATCTCTGGTTCTCTGGCTATTTGCGCCTACCCAGAGCTTTTCGTAGCTTATCACGTCCTTCTTCGGCTCCTGGTACCAAGGCATCCTCCATGCGCCCTTTGTAGCTTGACCTGATTACCGAAAATTACTGCTAACTTCGCACAGCTTCGTCAAGCCTTTCCCTGCGGTGCTTATTTACACAAGTAAACTCTGCTCCTCACTCAAGTCTTTCCTTGCTCTGCTCGTTATCACTAATTTTCTTTGTCCTACGTAAATATAATTAAAACTTTATTCTCAATTATATTAATATAGGAACTACATCTTATTAAAATAAGCATAAACTCATTTATACTTATCCACTACAAAGGTTATTTCTAACCTTAGCTTTACTTCTTTTATTTACTGTGCAATTTTCAAAGGACAATTTTATTTCAATTTACTATTCACAGTGCACAATTTATTATTACAGTCTGCACTGCTCAATTGAAATAGGAATCTAACTGTCAATCCTTTATCGTCAACTGACTATGATCCCTCAAAATTAAACAGAATAAAGGGCAACTTATTTATCTCAAATTCCAGCTTTTAAGGCAGGTTTTTTCCCAGCCTTTCGACTCCTTAGAAAGGAGGTGATCCAGCCGCAGGTTCTCCTACGGCTACCTTGTTACGACTTCACCCCAATCACTAACCCCACCTTCGGCCGCGTCCTCCTTGGTTAGACTACGGACTTCGGGTGTTGCCAGCTCTCATGGTGTG
This sequence comes from Clostridium kluyveri DSM 555, assembly GCF_000016505.1. Taxonomy (NCBI): domain Bacteria; kingdom Bacillati; phylum Bacillota; class Clostridia; order Eubacteriales; family Clostridiaceae; genus Clostridium; species Clostridium kluyveri. The sequence continues at coordinate 835,307 of NC_009706.1, read as the reverse complement.
ACGGGCGGTGTGTACAAGACCCGGGAACGTATTCACCGCGACATGCTGATTCGCGATTACTAGCAACTCCAACTTCATGCAGGCGGGTTTCAGCCTACAATCCGAACTGGGGGCAGTTTTTGAGATTTGCTCCTCCTCGCGGTATTGCTTCTCTCTGTTCTGCCCATTGTAGCACGTGTGTTGCCCTGGACATAAGGGGCATGATGATTTGACGTCATCCCCACCTTCCTCCACGTTAACCGCGGCAGTCTCGTTAGGGTGCCCACCTTTACGTGCTGGCAACTAACGACAGGGGTTGCGCTCGTTGCAGGACTTAACCTAACATCTCACGACACGAGCTGACGACAACCATGCACCACCTGTCTCCCTGCCCCGTAGGGCTTCCTCCATTACGAGTCATTCAGGGGATGTCAAGTCCAGGTAAGGTTCTTCGCGTTGCTTCGAATTAAACCACATGCTCCGCTGCTTGTGCGGGTCCCCGTCAATTCCTTTGAGTTTTAATCTTGCGATCGTACTTCCCAGGCGGAGTACTTATTGTGTTTACTGCGGCACAGGGGGGGTCGATACCCCCTACACCTAGTACTCATCGTTTACGGCGTGGACTACCAGGGTATCTAATCCTGTTTGCTACCCACGCTTTCGTGCCTCAGCGTCAGTTACAGTCCAGAGAACCGCCTTCGCCACTGGTGTTCTTCCTAATCTCTACGCATTTCACCGCTACACTAGGAATTCCGTTCTCCTCTCCTGCACTCTAGATATCCAGTTTGAAATGCACTGCCCGGGTTAAGCCCGGGTCTTTCACATCTCACTTAAATATCCGCCTGCACACCCTTTACGCCCAGTAATTCCGGACAACGCTCGCCACCTACGTATTACCGCGGCTGCTGGCACGTAGTTAGCCGTGGCTTCCTCTTCCGGTACCGTCATTATCGTCCCGGATGACAGAGCTTTACGATCCGAAAACCTTCTTCACTCACGCGGCGTTGCTGCATCAGGGTTTCCCCCATTGTGCAATATTCCCCACTGCTGCCTCCCGTAGGAGTCTGGACCGTATCTCAGTTCCAATGTGGCCGTTCACCCTCTCAGGTCGGCTACGCATCGTCGCCTTGGGGGGCTTTTATCCCTCCAACTAGCTAATGCGACGCGGGCCCATCTCAAAGCGGATTGCTCCTTTAAGGTATTTATCATGCGATTTTTACCTTCTATGCGGTATTAATCTCCCTTTCGGGAGGCTATCCCCCTCTTTGAGGCAGGTTACCCACGTGTTACTCACCCGTCCGCCGCTATTCCACCCCCGAAGGGGCTTCCTCGCTCGACTTGCATGTGTTAGGCACGCCGCCAGCGTTCGTCCTGAGCCAGGATCAAACTCTTATTTTAAAAGTTTTATTTGACTCTGTTGAAAATTACTATTAGCTTCGCCCAGCTTCGTCAAATGCCTCATTCCGGTGCTCAATTACATAAGTAAGTTCCGCTCCTCATTCAGCCTTTTCCTCGCTGTACTCGCTACTAGTAATTTTAGTATATCTCTTTCAGCAGAATACTGCTTGAATATACTACATTACGAAATTACTCTCTTTACTGCTCTCGCAGCTCAAAAGAATTGCTGGTTTATTCTTAATAAATAAGTTTACCTATCTTCATTCATTCTGTTTAATTTTCAAGGATCACATTTTATCTTTACTGCCGCCTGTTTTCCCCAGACAGCTTTTACAGTATATCATCTCATTTTCCCTTTGTCAACATTATTATATCACTTTTTATTTTATAAGAATTGATTCATTTAATCCTATAAAGTAATTGGAACAGTAAGAGGACTTATAGCATTATATGCTTTTATCATACATTATATGATTTTATAAAAATTTATACACACAAGCTTTTCATTTTAAATGTAATATGTACAAATAAATTTTATATTTAGGATACCAATACCTCATACTTTTCCAATACATTTAAAATCATTTTTACATATCATATTGAAAACCATCACCATTCTCTTTAATGTTCTTGTTATATTGAATATATATTAACTCATCTAATTCCTGACTTAACTTCAATACTTCTCCTCTATATAATACATCACTTTTAACAACCAGTTCATTTAATCTTTCTCTAAGTTGCTCTATTCGTTTCATAAATCTTCACTCCATTTATTAATTTTTTACAACCTTTTTTATTGTATTACTTTATTTCATATATTGCAATAATTAATATAATACATTTATTTACTTTAAAACATAAATTATACTATCAAATATTACATTTAGACAAATAATGTATTAACATACATTAAAGTCTCTTTATTGTAAATGTATACTAATAATGATACTATATTATCAAGTAATTCTTAGGCTAAGGTTGAGTTTGCTTATGAGAAATAAATGCATGAACACTACCTAATTCTGAAAGAATACCACTAGAGTAAACAGGACCAAAACCAGGGATTGACATTAAAATTTGGTATTCCAAAGGGTTCATTCCCATAACAGCTTTTTCAATAGCCCTATTAATAGTTTTAAGTTCTTTCTCAAAAGCCTGAATACAGTTAAAAGAACAGGCAATTGAGGTTGTTAAAGGCTCATATAAACATTTATCAAGGCGGTATGAATTACGTGCAGCCTGCTTAAGAATTTCAGCTGTCATCTGAGGATTAGAAATCCGTTTACGACTTTTTTTACTGACGAAGTCAACAAGCTCTTCAATTGAAGTATTTGCAATATCTTCAGAAGACAAAAACTCGGTGAGTATAGAAGAAGCAGTAGCACCATATTTATCAGAAAAAGGATGCTGAATACCTTGTAACAAAGCAAATTCACTAAATTTGAGAAATACATTGGATAACATGTAAGTCTTTTCTCTGGTTAAGCAGTCAACAATATGAAGCCTGTGTCTTGTAAGTCTTTGTAGAGCAAGATATTGAGAGCCGCGCCAGGGATCAGTATGAATTCTGCCAACTCTTGCAAAATCGGCAATAACAAAAGAGTCGATGCGGTCATTTTTATCAAGAGAATTGAAGGAATCTTTGTAGTTAGCAACTTCCTTAGGGTTTAAGCAGTAAACATAAGGCTTGTAAGGCATAAGACCTTCACTTGAAGATAAAAAATTAGCTATATGTACTCCGTAAAAGGAAGTAGATTCTAAGCCGATTATTACAGTTTTAAAAGTGCAGTTTTCTAATACCTTAACAAGCATGGTTTCTAGTTGCTCTGCACCAAATTGTGTATTAGGAACAGATTTCATTTTAATCAAGAATTCTTGATCAAAGTTAATAGCAGAGACAATATTTTGTCTGGCACCAATGTCAATACCAACAAATAGAGTTGATAAGTAATCTAATTTCTTCATGAAATCACCACCTTTCAAAAGTAATGAGGAAATTAGAAAGGAATTATCCTAATCCAAAGTACTGACTGCAACCTCGCGTAGTTAGCATTCATCCAGACGCAAGACCTTGCTGGTGGCTACGAAAGGAGATGCAACATTTGTGTAAGCAGAATATGATACTTTGGTCAGGCTGCAAGCTTTACGGGCAATAACACAATGTGTTTTGCAGGAGTGATCAGCAGTAACCTTCGCTAAAGTTCCATTATGATTATTTTAGCATTAGGAAATCCGTTAATAAATAATAGGTTAAAACAGTATAGATTTGGAAAGTACAAGAATCAGCAATATTGAATTGGGAGAATTCCCACTGGAAAAATTGAGGTGCTTTCTTAATCTATACAAAATATAAAAAATAAATAAGTCTATAGCAGTTATTTAACTTACTATAAACTTATTATACGAGGAGTGATACTATAATGAATTTAAATAAAATACTTAAACTTATTCCCAAAACAGATTTACACTGTCATTTAGACGGTAGTTTAAGGCCAGAAACTATTTTAGATATTGCCTATAAAGAGAACATACCCCTTCCAAATAAAGAACTAGCTAACTTCCAAGAAGAAATTAAAGTTATTGGAAAATGTACTTCTTTAAAAGAATACTTAAATAAGTTCAACCTTCCCATACAAATCATGCAGAAGGAAGAACATATATATAGGGTAACCTTAGAACTATTAGAAGATGCTTTAAAACAAAATATAAAATATATAGAAATACGCTTTGCCCCTTTTAATCATTTAAAAGATGGTTTAACCTTAGATCAGGTTATAAATACTGTATTAACTGCTATGAATTACGGAAGGACTCATTTAAATATTATGTCTAACTTAATTTTATGTATACTAAGACAAGAACCTGTAGAAAAAGGAATAGAACTTGTAAATACAGCTAAAAAATATGTTGGCAAAGGTGTAGTTGCCGTAGATCTTGCGGGAAATGAATCAGACTTTCCTCCTGAAATTCATGAAGAAGCTTTTACACTAGCCAGAAAATACGGACTTCATCGGACAGTACACGCTGGAGAAACAGGTTTGCCAGAAAACATAATAAAATCTATAAATATTTTAGGGGCGGAAAGAATAGGACACGGCACTTATGCATACAAAGACAAAGAAATAATAACCTGCCTAAAAGAAAATAGAATTCCCCTAGAAGTATGTATAACCAGTAATGTAAATACTTCAGCTGTAACTTCTTACCAGGAACATCCTATAAAAAAATATTTAGATGAAGATCTAATCATTACAGTAAATACCGATAATACAACTGTATCAAATACTAACTTAATTGAAGAATTCAATTATCTTATAAAATATCAAAGCTTTAGATTTGATGACATAAAAAAAGTTATAAAAAATGGAATAGAATCTTCCTTTGCATCTAAGGAAGATATAAATAAACTATATGAAGAATATCTGTCAGCTATAAATGTAATAGAGTTAACCAATCCTATTTTATAGCTTATGTGGATCATCAGCTTTTTAATTAAAAATCTCCCACCTAAAAAAATACTGATTTTAGGGTAGGAGATTTATTTTTTTAAACTACTTTTCTATTTTTTATAGCTTCTTCTAAAGTATGCCATGCAAGCACTGCACATTTTACTCTGCCAGGCAAGGTAGATATATTTTTAAGGGCAATGGCATCTTCTAGTTTTTCTAATTCTTTCTCATCAGTAACTTCTTTCTTTATCATTCCTATAAAGAGATTTACATAATCTATAGCTTCATCAATAGTTTTACCTTTTACCAAATCTATCATCATAGATGTAGAAGCCTGAGATATAGCACATCCACTGCCTTCATAGGCCAAATCACTTATTACATCTCCATTAAATTTTAATAAAAGAGTTATATCATCTCCACAGCTGGGATTATGTCCTCTCTCTTTTACATCTGCATCTTTTATATATCTTTTATTTGTAGTATCTTGATTATGTTCTGTTATTATTTCTGAGTATATCATATTAAGATCGTCCATATCCTAACCACTTCCTTACCTGCCTAAGACCTTCTATAAATTTATCTATTTCTTCATAGGTATTATAGAAATAGAAACTAGCTCTTGAAGATGATTGTATACCTAAATATTTCATAAGGGGCTGTGCACAGTGATGTCCTGCTCTTATTGCCACTCCGTAATTATTTAATATTGTTGACACATCATGAGGATGCACATCTTTTACATTGAAGGAAATAATTCCTCCCCTATGTTCTGTATCTTTAGCTCCATATACTGTAACATACTCTATTTCACTGATTTTTTCAAGTGTATATTCTGTAAGTTCTTTTTCATATGCTTCAATCTTATCAAGTCCTATTGAATTTAAATAATCAATAGCTGCTCCAATAGACACAGCTCCTTCTACATTTTGAGTTCCTGCTTCAAACTTATATGGAAGTTCTGCAAAAGTAGCTTCCTGTTCTGTGACATATTCTATCATATCCCCTCCTCTTAAAAAAGGCGGCATTTTTAGCAGAAGTTCTTCTTTTCCATAAAGTACTCCAATCCCCATGGAAGACAACATTTTATGACCTGAGAACACAAAAAAATCTACATCAATATCACACACATCTACTTTCATATGGGGGGCACTCTGGGCTCCATCCACTATAACCACAGCTCCTTTTTCATGAGCATATTTTGCAATTTCTTTAACTGGATATTTTGTTCCAAGTACATTGGACATCTGTGCAATGGAAACAAGCTTTGTTTTATCTGTAATTTTACTTTTATACTCTTCTTCAGTTAGTCTACCATTTTTATCAGTATACATATATTTGAGTACTGCACCTTTGGCCCTTGATATCATTTGCCAGGGAAGTATATTACTATGATGTTCTGATATAGGAATTACTATTTCATCCCCTTTGTTTATAAAATTTATACCGTAGGTATACGCTATCAAGTTGAGAGACTCTGTAGCATTTCTTGTAAATATTATTTCAGAGCATTTTTTTGCTCCTATAAATTCTCTTACTTTTTCACGGGCTCCCTCATAGGCTTCTGTGGATGTGATTCCCAAATAGTGAGCACCTCTATGAGGATTTCCATTATAATTTTCATTATAGTTTTCAACAGCTTTTATCACAGGTATTGGTTTTTGAGTTGTGGCACCATTATCTAAATATACTAAATCATTTCCATTCACTTTTATAGATAGTATAGGAAAATCCTCTCTTATTTTTTTTACATTTATATTTGTTATTTTTGCATCTAAACCATTCATTATATAATCCTCCTATTAAGTTCTTCAGATAAAAGTTTTCTCAAATTCTCCTCAGGAATTTTATCAAAAATAGGATTGAATCTGGCTTCTATTACAAGCTTTTGTGCCTCACTATAATTAAAACCTCTGCTCATTAAATAAAAAAGTTCATCTTCATCTATTTTACCAATACTGGCTGCATGTGCCCCATCTACATCCTCTTCCTCACAAAGAAGCATTGGAATAGAGTCTGTTTTCACTTCAGAATTTAAAAGAAGTACTTCTTCTATCTGTGATCCCTTGGATTCATGACATCCTTTTTTAAAATCTATATTACCTTTAAATGTCTTCTTTGCTCTATCCTTTAGAACTCCTTCTATCCACATATTACTGACACTCTTTTCACCAAAATGATTGTTAGTATAATAAATATCCTGTTTTCTATCTCCATCCACCATATAAGCTGAATAAATATTAACCTCACTATGTTCTCCTAGTAAATCGGAATTATAATTTGTAACATTTATACTACTTCCAATTTCTATGGTTATCCAATTTATTTTTGCGCTTTTCTTTAAAAGCGCCATATTCCAATCGAAATGAAAGGATTTATTATTCATCCTTTGAACTTTTATAACATTCACCTCTGCCCCATCTTTTGCAATTATTTTAGTCAGTCCATTATGAAAGGCACTTATTTCTTCATTATCTGTATGATAATCTACTATAAAAGTAACCTTACTATTTGGTTCCGCTACGATTATATTATGATCTATGACCATATTATTATCTTTATCCAAATTAAAATCAAGCCTCACATTTGAATGCAGAATCCTATTTTGGGGAACTTTTATAAATACCCCTGAATTAAACATCTCTTCTCCCAAGTTTACAAAATCTCCACATAATAAAGCTGCTTTTTTAAAACTGGGATAATCATGAAAATATTCATTTTTTATTCCTTTATTCATAGGCATTATAACATCATCTTTAAAATCTTCAATTTTATAATTTATATAATCCTTATTATAAGGGTTTATTTTGGAAAGTCTACAATTTTTAATGTGGAAATTATTTAGTCCAAGATATTTCCATGTGGGAACATAGGCTAAATTCAGCTTAAAGTCCCTTTTATCCTGAAATATAACTTCTTTGTCTTTGTTTTCATTGAACATCCTACTACATACCTCCTTATCCTATAGTTCCCTTTAACTCTACCTTAATCAAATTATTCATCTCTACAGCATACTCAAGTGGAAGTTCTTTCGCTATAGGTTCTACAAAACCTGTGACTATCATACCCTTTGCTTCTTCCTCTGTGAGTCCTCTACTCATAAGATAAAAAATAGCATCCTCACTTATTCTTCCTATTTTAGCTTCATGTCCTATGTCTACATTATTATTGGATACATTTATAACAGGTATGGTATCTGATCTGGACTTACTATCCAACATGAGTGATTCACAAGATACACTTGATTTTGAGTTAACTGCATTTTTTGTAGAACTTAAAAGTCCTCTATAAATAGCAACACCTCCATCTTTAGATATGGACTTTGAATTTACAGTAGATGTAGTATTTGGCGCTGCATGAACTACCTTTGAACCTGTATCTAAATACTGATTAGCACCTGCAAAAGTTATCCCTGTAAAGTCACATTTTGCCCCTTCGCCTTTTAATATACTCATAGGATACAGCATTGACACTTTAGAGCCAAAGGAGCCTGTTACCCATTCTATATGACCATTTTTATCTACTATTGCCCTTTTTGTATTTAAATTATACATATTTCTGGACCAATTCTCTATGGTACTATACTTTAATGAAGCTCCTTCTCTTATATAAACTTCTACACAACCTGCATGTAGATTATTCACATAATATTTAGGTGCAGAGCAGCCCTCTATATAATGAATTTTCGCTCCTTTTTCAACTATTATAAGGGTATGTTCAAATTGTCCCGCTCCTGGGGCATTTAACCTAAAATAAGATTGAATCGGAATATCAACCTGCACTCCCTGTGGAACATATACAAAAGATCCACCAGACCAGACCGCTCCATGAAGTGCAGCAAATTTATGATCCGTTGGAGGTACAAGTTTCATAAAATGAGGTCTGACCAATTCTTCATAATCTCTTATGGCTGTTTCCATATCCATATATAGTACACCTTGTTTTTTCAAATCCTCACTTACATTATGGTAAACAACTTCAGAATCATATTGAGCACCCACTCCTGCTAGTGATTTTTGCTCTGCTTTAGGTATACCCAGCAAATCAAAAGTATTTTTTATATCCTTAGGAACATCTCTCCAATTATGTTTTATGTCAGTATCTGGTCTTACATAGGCAACTATATTATCCATATTTAGATCTGTTAAATCAGGTCCCCAAGATGGCATTGACATATTATCATATATCTCCAAAGCCTTAAGCCTAAATTCCCTCATCCAAGCTGGATCATTTTTTTCATGAGATATTTCCTCTATTATCTCCTTTGTAAGCCCTCTATCCGTTTTATAAACAGATTTATCTTTGTTCTTTACATCATAAATACTTCTTATTATATCTTTTATATAAGTCTTATTTTTTTTCAACAGGATCACCTCTCTTATTAAGCAGTAAACTATACCAAAGACTTAAATTTATCATATCCGCTTTTCTCTATTTCTTCAGCTAAAGATGCATTCCCAGTCTCAACTATTTTTCCATCTACAAGTATATGGACATAATCTGGTTTTAAATACTCTAAAATACTATTATGATGGGTAATTATAAGTATAGAATTCTCATTTGTTATAAGCTTGCTTACTCCTTCTGATACTATTTTCACTGCATCTATATCAAGTCCCGAATCCGTTTCGTCTAGCATAGCGAGTTTTGGTTCAAGTACCGCCATCTGAAGTATTTCATTTTTTTTCTTTTCTCCACCAGAAAATCCTACATTTAAATATCTTCTAGTATAACTTTCATCTATTCTTAAAAGTTCTAATTTTTCCTTCAAAATTTTTCTAAATGCCAAAATGCCTATTTTCTTTTTAGAAACTGAGATTTTTGCGCTTCTTAAGAAATTTTCCACAGTTATACCTGGTATCTCCTGTGGATATTGAAAAGACATAAAGATTCCACACCTTGCCCTTTCATTTACTTTTAAGTCACTGATAGACTTTCCTTCAAATATTATATCTCCTGCTGTCATATTATATTTAGGATGGCCCATAATAGTATTTACAAGTGTAGATTTTCCCGCACCATTTGGCCCCATTATGGCATGAACTTTACCTTTACCAACTTCTAAGTTTACTCCCTTTAATATCTCTTTATCTTCAACCTTTACTTTTAAATTGTTTATTTCTAATAATTTATTTGACATTTTATCTCTCCTTTAAATCCGAGTATTTGACTCATATTTAAATATAAAAAAAATCAGCCACAAAGTTACTCCGGCAATTAAACAGGGTAATACCCGACCTAAATGCTCAACATTGTTTCTGATTATATTTTACTCTTTATTTAGACGATAATCAACAAATACCCTTTTATTTAAGTCTTATTTTTTCTTTAGTTTCCACTTGAATCACTATCCCATCTTGAATTACCAAAGTTATTGATCCATAGCTTATATTTTTCAATGACTCAATTATTTTTCTTATATATTCTTCCGAAATCTGATTTTTCCTTTCAATTTTTTTCTCCATTTTTATATTGTACCCCCTTTTATACAATCTTATTAATATAAAAATCAAAAACCCTCTTCCAAACAAGAAGAGGGTTGTATATCATGATTAAGATATAAAAGAATCGACCTTAAAGGTTTTTTCTTTACCTCATCTTCCAGAACTATGTTCTGATGGACTTAGCACCTTACATAAAATTAAAATGTGGTTGCTGAAACTTCATCGGGCCATTCCCTAAGTTTCTCTTGATAAGGATATTCATTAAATTTTTGAATTATTACCTATATAAGTTTCATTATATTATATTAAACTTTACGATGTCAATAAAATTGAAATAATTTTTTAGTAAATAAATCAGATTTGTGCTACATAAATTTTATATACCACTATTTATAAGTCTCCAGTATATTACTGTATATATCCTCCGTCAAAGTTAATCCTCCGTTATATCCCACATAAGTTCTATTTAGCACTAACCTATGCTTCACTGGCAGAGATATATTTATTCCAAATCCATTTAATTCTGACACTATATCTCTATCCCATGAACTCCCTAAAATCAGAGGAGTATGATTGCCATATTCATATTTTCTCAACCTTTGATGTATTTTTCCTCCATCTACTTCAAATATTACTTTAGCAGAAGTGCTATTTGAGAGATGTTCAAATTCATGCTCTATGCTTTTTCTATATTGCTCAGGAGTATCATCTGTAATATATTGTTCTCCTGGAACAATACCTAATTCATTGGTTAAAAATTTACTAATTCCAAGGGCATAAAAAGAATCTGTTATATTAGAAAATCTATCTGCCACACTATATCTGAATTCTATAAAAAAGTCTATTGATCTATCAATATAATAGTAAAATCTCTCTTCTTCCTCATTTATAAAAGCTTCCGCCTTTTCTTTATCAAGCTTAGCAAAATCCCCCACAGTTCTTAAAAATTTACTAGTTTCCTTTGCACCTATAGGCAAAATTGGATAATGCAAATAAGGAGTACCATACTTTTTCTCTAATAATTTAGCAGTATTTAAACCCACCCAAGGTGATAAAACTAAATTAAACTGTGCTTGTGGTATTGTTTCCCACTCACTGACGCCGCCGGACTCTGTACCAAAAAGTATATTCACTTTTAGCCCTATTCCTTCAAGTAATTTCTTTACCTCGCTTAAATTTCCACACCAAAATGTATCCTGATAGGGAAGTACAGACCACACATTTACTAATCCCATTTCTTTTTTTACTGGTTTTTCACCTACAAACTGATTTATAATGGCTTCAATAACTAACTCATGACCCTTAAAGTTACTTCCTTTAAAACCTGCTGTCTCTGCATAAACTATAGGTATGCCTTTATCTTTATATTCACTTACTACTTGCCCTACATCATCTCCTATTATATCAGAAGTACATCCTGTTAAAACTACAAACAAATCCCCTTTTAAGACCTTAAGAGTTCCATCTATTACTTGCTTTAATCTCTGCTCTCCCCCAAACACAACTTCTCTTTCCGTAGTATTTGTACAAGGCACAGAACTTCCACCAGAATAACCTACTCCTTGATATCCTGAATCAACACTAAGACCATCAAAAAGTTTAATCCCACAACCTGGCCCTGAATGAAGTATAGGAATAGCTCCTTTTATAGCTAGTACTGATTGTTGTGCACCTAATGCACAATAATGTCTAGGCTGCTCTATTATTTCATCCATCAAATATCACCTCCCAGAAAAGTATAAGGATCCTGTTTAAGCCACCAATCAGTATATGGCAACTTGGAATGTGCTGCAATATTAGTTACGAACTCTTTAGTTAAAAGTACACCTATGATTTTATCACCATAATTAAGCAATCCTTGATATCCTAATCCAAATTGCTCATCTCCCATTAAAAATGTGGGTATGCCAAGCTTTGGTCCCCAGGCAGCCATACCCCCATGACGTGCTATAAACAAATCAGGTTTTAGTCTGTTTAGTACATTCACTAACTCAAAAGGTTGTTTATTGCATACGTTGAAATTCTTAACATCTCCATAATTCTTCACTACATGAGGAAGACTTTCACTTCTAGGATCTTTATTATCACAGCAAGGATCATGATGAAATATTGCTGCACCTGCCACTTCCATATGGAGCTCCTTTAAAAGTGCTATTAAACTATGTCCATGAGCTGCACCTGCAGTAATATATACTCTTTTCCCCTTCAATTTACTTCTCAACTCCTTAAGTTTAGGGGCAATTCTTTCTCTTTCAGATTTTATCAATTCTTCAACTTCCTTTTCTTTTCCCGTTACTCTGCCAAGTTCTCTAAACCAAAGATCTGTACCCTTAAGTCCATAAGCAGGCGGTGCTTTTACTTCTGGCACTCCATACTCTTGCTCTAATCCTGCTGCTAAATATGTGCCAAGTGTAGGACATATTTGTACTGTAGCTGCAGCTTCAGATATTTTTTCAAGCTGTGCTATAGTAGAAAATGGTACAATATAATTAGGCTTTAGCCCAATTCGTCCAAATAACTCTGTAAATATATCAGTTCCCCAAAAATTAATTACATTTACTAAATCCTCCCTTTTATTAACAGGAGGCTTAACAATTTTTCTCAAAATGGCATGATATGCTGCATCAAAACCTGTTGTCCAAATTTTTGATCTAAAACCCTCACAAGCTACGAAAACTATGGGTATCCCCAATTCTTTTTCCGCTTCATTGGTTACTACTTCTACATCATCCCCTATAATTCCCGAGGCACAGGAAGTAGTAACAAAAATTGCATTAGGCTTGAATCTTTTATAAGCTTCTTTTATAGTTTTTCTTAATTTTTCCTCTCCACCATATATAGTATCCTTTTCAGTTAAATTTGTATTCAATAGTCTTGCATTTCTTAATGGAAGATTCCTTTTAATCTGTCCTACTCTGTTAGTAAAATTAAAATCAGGTAAATCCGCACAACATCCTATTGGAGCATGATTTATTACCACAGAATCCTGTATCATAATAAGCTGACACAGTGAATAACCTGAATTACATCCTAAACATTGGCTAAAAGAGCGCCTTCTATCACATAATCTTTTACCTTTAGATCTATTACAAAGCTCTCTAGCAGTTCCTGCAAAGCCAGTAATAGAACCTAATCTAGATTCTCTAATTTCAACCTCTGGGGATTTTATATTAATACCCAAGAATATACCTCCTTTATAATTATCATTTAACCTTTTACATATTTATATGAATCCAAATACTATGAGGAAATTTTGCTTTACAAAACATAAAGTTTAGTCTCCAGTATACTGGTCAACTAAACATCCAAATTATACATACTCTTTAAATAATATAGTTTGTAATCATCAAGTAATTCTTAGGTTCAGATGGAGCTTGCTATAGAAAAATGCTTATCTCCAGTTGAACCTTAGAAGAACTTATCCATGCGCATTAGACGTGCTTATCTCCAACCTTGAAGAGGATGGGAGTATTAGCTAATTCTAGCCCTCTGATAAATTGCATTGATACATAGAATATGAAAAAATATAGATTCTTTTCAAGCGGCATCTCCCTTTCTAATTATTTTAAAAAGCCGGCACTACTGCAACTCCATATTTGCTTTTTATGAAGTTTTTTACATCTTCTGAATTCAGCTTTGCCACTATGGCTTTAATTTCTTTTTTATTTTCATCACCCTTTCTTACAACAATTACATTTGCATAAGGTGAATTGCTGCCTTCTCTAAATAGTGCTTTATTTGGATCCATTTTAGCTTCTAATACAAGATTTGTATTTATTATGGAGCCATCTACATCCGGCAATACCCTTGGAAGCTGAGCTGCATCAACTTCTACAAATTCCAGATTTTTAGGATTATCTGCAATATCTGAAGGCGTAGCATTATAATTAGATATTCCGGATTTTAATTTAATAAGTTTTTCAGCTTCAAGAAGAGCCAAAGCTCTGTATTCATTTGAAGGATTATTAGGTATAGCAATCTTGGCGCCCTCTTTAAGTTCATCTTTAGATTTAATTTTATCAGAATAAAAACCTATGGGTTCCACATGAACTTTTCCAGCCACTGCAAAATTATATCCTTTTTCTTTAGCTACAGACTCTAAATAAGGTACATGTTGAAAATAATTCGCATCTATTTGTTTTTCCTGTAAAGCTGGATTTAACTCATCTTCGCTATCTAAAACAACAACTTGTAAATCTATCCCCTCTTTTGCCAGTGCAGGTTTTATATGATTCAATATTTCTGCATGGGGCACTGCCGCTGCTCCTATTTTAACTACAACCTTATCACTTTTACTGTCTGCACTTTTTGAGTCACTCCCATTGCTGCAGCCCGAAAATAATCCTACAGCCAACGCCAAAACTAAAAATATTATACTTTTTCTCTTCATATTGATTTATCCCCCTTAAAAATAATCAATCAAATTTATATCTCTTTTTATTTACATGTTTAGAAATACGATCTCCTGAAAACTGTATAAACTGTACTAAAAAAATTAATAATATTACTGTAACTATCATTATATCCTCACGAAATCTCTGATAACCAAAACGTATTGCCAGACTTCCTAATCCCCCTGCACCTATAACCCCAGCTATAGCAGTAAATTCAATAATAGATATAATTGAAATTGTAATTCCCTTTATAAGGGAAGGAAGTGCCTCCGGTATTAAAACCTTTGATATAATCTGAAATGGTTTTGCTCCCATAGATAATGCTGCTTCAATTTTTCCCCATTCTACTTGTTCTATAGATGTCTCAATAATTCTAGCCAAAAGAGGTGATATTCCTATGGATATAGGTACAATAGCCGCCTTCATACCAAGTGTAGTCCCTACAATTAACCTAGCTAAGGGCAGTAAAACTACAATTAATATTATAGACGGAAGAGATCTTATTGCATTTACTATAGTAGCTAATATCTTATTTAACCTTTCATTCTCCAAAATATGTCCTTTTCTAGTAACAACAAGAATAATTCCAAGTGGCATTCCTATAAGTAAAGCTATACTGCCAGCTATAATCACCATTTCTATAGTTTCCGATAATCCCTTTAGAACAAATATTTTAAAATCATCAATCATATTACCCCCCCTCCAGCGCATTCCGAATTCACACTGAGATTTGCCATTATTTTAACAAATTTTTTTGCAGTATTACTTTTAGGATTCAAAAATACTGAATTTGTGCTTCCTGTTTCTACGATACTGCCGTTTTCAATTACTGCCATATTATTGCATATATATTTAATAACATCTAATTCATGAGTTATAAGTAATATAGTTAAATTCAATTTTTTATTTATATCTCTTAAAAGTTCCAATATAGAATAGGTAGTTTGTGGATCTAAAGCAGAAGTAGCTTCATCACTTAATAAAACATCTGGTTCATTAGCTAGAGCCCTTGCTATACCTACTCTTTGCTTTTGACCTCCACTTAGTTGTGCAGGATAAAAGTCTACTTTATCACTTAGTTCCACTAAATTTAATATTTCATACACTCTATTTTTTATTTTTTCTTCAGAGTAACCAGCTATTTTTAAAGGGAACGCTACATTTTTATATACATTCATTGAATCAAATAAATTAAAATCTTGAAATATCATTCCAATTTTTTTTCTGGCTTCTCTAAGCTCAGCTTTATTCATAGCCACAATATCGTTATTTCCAATAAATATACTTCCAGAAGTAGGTTCTTCAAGTCTGTTCAAGCATCGTATCATAGTAGACTTTCCAGCCCCACTAAATCCTATAATGCCAAAAATATCTCCTTTTTCAACTTTAAGATTTATATCCTTTAAAACTTCAACTTTACCCTTAGATGTATTAAATGTTTTATTTAAATTTCTTATATCTATCATATAATCGGTCTTTACCCCCTTACACCCAGCATTCACCTATATACTTCTTATTTTAATTTAAATAAATATATCAAAACAAAAAAGACTAAATCTTATACTTTATAAAGTTAAGATTCAGTCTCCAGTTTTTCTGGTCAACTTTTAGATTGATTAAATTATAAAAACTCAGGGGGTAAATCCCTGAGTCTACATCCTCAATGATTACCTCATCTTTCAGCTACAATGCTGCAGGATTTAGCACCAATACATTACATAATGCTGGTTGCCGGACTTCATAGGGCCTTTCCCTCCGCCTCTCTTAATAAGTTATGATATTTAATATTGTAGTAATTAGTATATCAGTGCTTAGATATATTGTCAATATTTTTATAATATAAAATTTAACAACTTTTAATTTACTGAAAATAGAATAATTTTATTTATCTTTGGGCAAAAAAAATTAAATTCATAAAATTTCAAAATTTACTTTACAAATGCATTTTTTTTTGATAAATTATTTATGTGAAATAATTCACAAATATAACTTATAAGGGGGACTTATCATGAATTCAAATGAAATTCAACACATCAAAATCGCTAACTGTGATCCATCCGCATTGGGGCTATTTGGACTTGCTGTTGTAACTTTAGTAGCTTCCTCTCAGAAACTTGGCATCACTGAAGGCACTTCTTTTGTAATTCCCTGGGCAATATTTTTAGGTGGCTTTGCTCAATTATTTGCTTGTATTAATGATTCCAAAAGGCAAAATACTTTCGGCACAACAGCTTTTGGAGCTTTTGCACTATTCTGGTTTGCAGTAGGTATGTCATGGATGATTAACGCCGGTACATTTGGACAAGGTCTTGCAGAGGCAGTAGATCCAAAACAGCTAGGTTTTGCATTTATAGCATATTTAATATTCACCATATTTATGACCATAGGTGCAGCTGAGACTAACAAGGTATTATTTTCAGTTTTCTTTTTTATAATTTTCTTATTTATAGGACTGTCACTCAATTCTTTTGACATTTTGCCAGAGTTTTCCCATAAGCTGGCAGGAATTGCAGAATTATTGGCATCACTTACAGCTTTTTACGGTTCTGCTGCTGCTGTATTAAATCCTCACTTTGGAAGAGAATTCTTACCTATAGGAAAACCTTTTGGTATATTTAAAAAATAACATTATAATTAAGTTTACAAAAGGATGTATATTTAAAAATACATCCTTTTTAAATATATTCTTCTATTTTCTCTGTTTCCAGATTGAATCCATCTATAACCATATCCTCCTTAAGTTCTATTAGCAAACATTTCTTCCCAAATCTGTTCACTACCTGTTTTACAGCGCTTAAATCTCTTGGACTTATTGTTATATTAGTATTTTCATTTTCTATCTTTATAGATTTACTCTTAAAATCCGGTATTACATTTCTAACCTTAAATTCATAATCTCCGCCACACACTTCTTCAAAAGCGCTTTTAACTACTCCTGTATTTTCAACTCCACTTTCCTCTAACAATCTAGTTACTTCATTTATATCTAAAATAGGCTCTTCTTCCTCACCTTCAAATTTTTCATTTATCCTTTCGTATATATCCTGAACTATGTCGGGCTTTATTTTTCCTCCTAATGAAGTTCCTAAAATAGCATTAAAGTTTTCCTTTTCCTCTAAAGCTGTAGGTTTAATATTACACTCTAATATTTTTTCTACAAAAATATTGTTTATATTCTTTGATTTTGAAGAATAATAAATTATCCTATTTACATCTACATATTGAAGTGTAAAGCTTGGAAACATAAATCCTTCTATAGGGGAATTTAAATTTATAATCATGTCTAATGCAGAATTAGGTTTAAATCTCATCTCCGCATAATCAAATTTTAACATCCTTTTAGGTATTTCTACCTTATTTACACTACATAATATAATATCAATAGCTTGTACATATTCATATAAAGATTCCTTTTCTCTCTTATCAGAACTATAATATTCTGCTTTTGTAAAACTTATAACTACATCCGTATCATAATTATAATTT
Organism: Clostridium kluyveri DSM 555; assembly: GCF_000016505.1. NCBI lineage: Bacteria > Bacillati > Bacillota > Clostridia > Eubacteriales > Clostridiaceae > Clostridium > Clostridium kluyveri. Next base: position 817,154 of record NC_009706.1, on the reverse strand, counting down.
TCACAAATTTTATTCACTATTTTATCTACATATTCATTTATTCTTTCCTTTGAATTTAAAGCTCCATATAATACATGCTGTGTATTTTCCTCTGATTCTTCTTCACTCATATTTTTAAAATCCAATTCAAATATTTTAGAATCAAGATTTCCTGTAAGCACTTTCTTAAAATTATTTAAATAAAGCTCTCTCTTTTCCACTTCCATCATTTCAAAATATTCCAGTTCTCCTGTTATTACTTCTCCATTATCTTTTTTCAAATAAACACTATAAACTTCTTTAATCTTAAGCATATAACTTCCTAATTTAAATTCTTTCCTTATATTTGATAAATCCTTTTTATTCATAAAACCTCTCTCCACTCTATTTAAATCAAGTAATTCCTGAGTTCAGGTGAAATTTGCATATGGAGAGATGATTGCCTCCATATGAACCTTATTAACAGTATTCTTAGTGTCTTTAGCACTTAGAATACGTTATCCTTTAGGGGAAGAACTTGTAAAGGCATGCAGCAGTACTTATCTCCCTTTAAGAAGATGTAAATATTAGGTAATCGCCGCCTTCACATAAAAATAATATTTGTTTTACCTTTTGTACATTTATACATATTTTACCATAGCATAATTTAATTTACCAGTACATTTTATCATAATATTACATCAAAAATGATTTTTAGATTAAAAATATAATATAATAAGCACTCACTGTAAAGAATTACTATAGTGCAAACATAGAATTTTTGGTACAATATACATACGCTAGGTAGAACTTTATATATTAATACAAAATTTAAGGAGAAATAATACTATGTTTTGTTATAACTGTAAAATAGAAGTGTCCGATAATGCCGTTTTTTGCCATAAATGTGGTGCTAGATTAAAAAGAGAAGACACTGAAATAAATTCAAACAGTGATACCATTCAAGTTTATAAAATTAACGAAATTTTAAAAAATACTGTAGAAAATAGTCAGGTAAAAACTTTACCTCCCATTAAAACTACTTCTAAAAAAAATAACTCTAATAAAAATGGCAATAAGATATATTCCAAATTTTCTTTTTATAAAAATAAAAATATAATGCTCCCCCTTGTATCAACAATACTTATGACATTTATAACTATAGGTTATTATTTCTATGAAATAACCGTTTCAAAAAATGTAGAGAAAAATAGAGTAGATGCTGAGAATATGGCTCTTAAGGGTAATATATCGGAAGCCTATGCTAAAGTGGACAAGGCTTTGAGTTTACGCCCAAATAATAAGACTTTACAGGCAGATAAAGAATTTTTACAAGATGGGGAAAATATAAATTCACACATAAATATAGTGGACAACTATATTAAAAAGAAGAATTACATACAGGCTTTTAATGAATTAGATAAAGCAAACGATTTAATATATAATAAACAGGGAGCTTTTTACTCTTTATTGAACAAAACTATAGAAAATAAAAGAATGGCTGTAACTGTAATACAAATAAAAAGTGAAATGAATAATGAAAGCAGTATAGATGATCTAGCAGATCTTCTTACTAAGATATCAAATTATACCATACAAGAAGCAAAAGATACTGCAAATGAACTTCGGAATAGAATAAGTAGTGTAGCCTATGATACTGCAAATGAATATCTTAAAAAGAATAATTTTACTTCTGCTCTTGATACCATAAACAAAGGAATAACCTACAATCCAAAGGATGAAAAGTTACTTAATTTTAAAGAAACCATAGTGGCTAAAAAAAATTCCTTTGAAAAAGCTGAGCAAAATAGAATCCAACAGGCACTGACTTCCGCTGCCACGGAAGATAAAAATAATAAGACCAATGCCGTAGAAGTGACTTCCACCTCTACCAATATAAATAAGTATGGTGATTTTGTTATCAAAGGAACTGTTAAAAATATAGCTACCAAACCCATAGGTTCCATAAAAATATACTATGACATATTTGATTCAAATAACAAAAATCTTGGCAGTGGCTCTACTTATGTATATCCTAATTACTTAGATGTAGGTGCTACAGGAAAATTTGAAAATACAGAATATAATATGTTAAAGGGACATCATATTAAAATCACAAATATAACCTGGTTTTTACAATAGGAGGTTAACATGAAAAAAAATAAGAACTTTGTAATTTCCCTCATTATAACAATTATTGTTATATGCTGTGGAGTAACATTATGTTTTTTGATACATAAGAATATAAGTCTTAAAACATCTAAGAATTCTTCTAAGTTAGCAGATATAGAAGATGTTTTAAGTAGCTCTAAACCTAAAGACTTAAAGACAATAATACATGAAAATGAAAAACTGGTTGTATCTCTTGATGTGGAAAAAAGCACTGGAAAAGTCACAGGTTCTGGATTTTTATATAATACTAAGGGAGATATAATAACCAACGCCCATGTAATAGACGGTGCCTCTTCTATTACAGTAAAAATGTCTGATACCACTACTTATAAAGGTACTCTTATAGGTAAAAGTGATGTTACAGATGTAGCTTTAGTTAGAGTTGATAAATTAAAAGAAAAAACTCCCATGAAAATCTCAAAATCCAGCAATGTAGATATAGGTGATGAAATAATAGCACTGGGAAGTCCTTTAGGCCTTCAAAATACAGCTACTATAGGTATAATAAGTGGTCTTAACAGAGATTTTTACATAGAAAATTATGAATATAAAGGAGCATATCAAATTTCTGCTCCTATATCCTCTGGCAACAGCGGCGGCCCTCTCTTAGATAAAACTACAGGTGAAGTTATAGGAATAAATTCTGCAAAGTCCGGAAATGAGTCTATAGGTTTCAGTATACCAATAACTCAAATTCTCCCCCTTGTAAATACCTGGTCTGATAACCCTATTGCATATACATCTTCCTCGGAAAATACGGATAAATCCTATACTGAAGAACATTTAAACTTATCTACAGAGGATGCAGCTTATTTGGTTTCCTATTTTTATAACAATATTAATTCCCAAGACTATGTAACGGCCTACTCATTACTAGGTTCCGGCTGGCAGGAAAGTATAACTTATGATAATTTTAGAAAAGATTATATAGAAACCCTATCCGTAAAAATAGATACTATGACCTGTGGTAAACTGGATAACGGAAATATACAGGTATCTACTACCATACAGGCCACTCAAGGAACTAAATCAAATTCAACCGTAAATACATATAATATCATCTATAATGTAGGATATGAAAATAACGTACTTAAAATTTTAAGTGGAAAAACTAATAGCACTAAATAGAGTGTTTAAATGCTTAGAGATGCAGCTCCAAACAAGCTGCATCTCATGATTAAAATTTATATGGATAAAAATTCAGTGTCACAAACGGCTTCTTCCACTAAAACGTCTATATCCAAGTTCTCTTCCGATTTTATTATTTCTTGAAGTCTTGGTTTAGTCTTAGGGTGTTTTGGAACAAATATAGTGCAGCAATCCTCATAAGGTAATATGGAAGTCTCATAGGTACCTATTTCCCTTGCCACTTCCATTATATCTACTTTATCCATGGCAATTAAAGGCCTGAACACAGGCCTATCTGCTGCCTGATTACTTACAACTAGACCCTCCATAGTTTGACTTGCAACCTGCCCTATACTTTCACCTGTAGTTACGGAATTTATATTATACTTATCAGCTATAATGCAGGCTATCCTCATCATGAATCTTCTCATTATTATAGTTAGTTCATCCTTTCTGCACTTTTCAATTATTTGCATCTGTATTTCTGTAAAAGGTGTTATATAAAGATTTATATTTCCCGTATATCCTTTTAATATCCCTGCAAGTTCCTTGACTTTTTCTTTTGCCCTCTCACTGGTATAGGGATGACTGTGAAAATATATACAATTTAATTGAACTCCCCGTCTTGCCATCATATATCCTGCCACCGGCGAATCTATTCCTCCTGAAAGCATAAGCAATGTATTTCCATTAGTACCATAGGGCATTCCCCCTACTGCTTTTATTTTCTTTGAATATACATAAGCTTTATTTCTTATTTCTATATTGACAAAAAAATCGGGATTTTTTATATCTACAGATAAATTGGGGACATTTTGTAAAATATAAGCTCCAATTTCCCTACTCACCTCCATAGATGTCCCTGGAAAACTTTTATCTGCCCTTTTAGTAAGTACTTTAAATGTGCTTCCCTTACTTTCAAGGGCATTTTTAAGTGACTGCTCCTTTATTTTTTCCATATCAGCTTCTACTTCATCTACTACACAAATTTCCCATACTCCAAATACTGATTTTAACTTTTCTATGCCTTTTTCAATGTCACTACATTCTATAAACCATCTTCCTTGATCCATTACAAAATTATATTGTACATCTTTCAGAATATTTTTTATATTGTCTTTTAACTTTTTCTCAAATTTACCTTTATTTAACCCTTTTAAAAATATTTCTGATGCATATTTTACCAGCAATAACCTTTTCATTTACCAACTCTCCTTAAAAATTTTAAAGATTTAATTAATACATCCAAAGTATAGTCTATCTCCTCCAATGAATTATCCTCTGCAAAACTAAACCTTATAGTTCCATCTAATTCTTCTTTTTTTAATCCTATAGCCTTCAATACGTGACTCTCTTCATTATTTCTGGCAGAACATGCAGACCCTGTAGAGACATATATATGTTTTTCTTCCAAAAGATGAAGCAGTACCTCTCCCTTAATCCCTACAAAAGATACACTAAGCACATAGGGGGAATAGTTATCTCCTTCACTATTTATCTTAACTTTTGGAATATCTTTTAATTTATCTATAAAATAATTTTTTAATTTATTTACTTTATTAAAACTTTCTTTTCTATTTTTACATACTTTTTCAGCTGCCTTTGCAAATGCTATAATAGCCGGCAAATTTTCAGTACCCGATCTAAAACCCTTTTCCTGTCCTCCTCCACATATTAAAGGCAGTGGAATAAATCCTTTTCTGATATAGGCAATACCAATTCCTCTGGGTCCATGTATTTTATGTCCGCTTACAGATAACAAATCTATATTGCCTTTTTTTACATCTATTTCATACTTTCCATAACCTTGAACTGCATCTACATGGAATTTTATTCTACTATTTCTCTCCTTTATGTATTTACCTACATATTCAATATTCTGAACGCTTCCAATTTCATTATTGGTATGCATTATACTTACTATATGAGTTTCCTTGGTAATACTTGCATCCAGTTCTTCCAAATCTACTTCTCCCCTGTTATCTACATTTAAATAAGTAACTTTTACCCCTTGCTTTTCTAGCTGTCTACAGGTATTTAAAACACTTGAATGCTCTATTTTAGTTGTTATGATATGTTTACCAGGCTCAATAAAACCTTTTATTAAAAAATTATTACTTTCACTTCCTCCAGAAGTAAATATTATTTCATCTCTACTGCAATTTATAGTATTAGCTATTACATCTCTACTCTCTTTCATCTTTAATTCTGCCTTTAACCCTAAAGAATACGCAGAAGAAGGATTGCCATAATATTCTCTCATAGTATCTACCATAGAGTCTATCACTTCATTATAGGGCTTAGTGGTAGCACCGTTGTCAAAATAAACTTCCACTGTTTTCACTCCTTTTTGTATGTCAAAATAATTAAACAATATAACATATATTATCATACTTATAAACGTAGCAAAACCTATTTTTTAAAGGTTTTTACTTAGGCACTTATAAATTAAGTATAAAAGCAAATACTAATAGGGACAAAATCGCAAAAGCAAAGGAGATATGTTTAAATGAAGATTAAACATTTTTTATTAACTACAATATGCATTTTATATATGGTAATATATTATACTTCTCCTGTAAAAGCCCTTTCAAAAGACTTATTCTGTGCAGAAGATATAACCACTCTTTACCCTAATAAAGTAATTTATCTTACCTTTGATGATGGCCCAAGCAGCACAGTTACAGGTAAAATATTAGATATTTTAAAGGAACAAAATGTAAAAGCCTCTTTTTTTATAATAGGTTATAAAATTGAAGGTAGAGAAGATTTGTTAAAAAGAATGTATAATGAAGGTCACAGTATAGGTCTGCATACATACACCCATAAATGTGGTGTAATATATTCCAGTGAAAATTCTTTTTTAGATGAGATGATAAAAACTGAAAATGAAGTAAAAAAGGTTTTAGGATTTTCTCCTAAAATAATACGTTTTCCCACGGGAAGCAAAAATCATCTTACCGCTTCTCTTCTAGAAAAATTACACACTAATGAATACAAAATATACGATTGGAATCTTTCTTTGTCAGATGGTATAAACTATAGAACATCAGTTGATAAACTCTATAATGAAGCTACAAGAAAATGTGTCAATCCGAATAAAGTATTTCTGCTGGCACACTGTGATGGTACTAATGGAAATACCTGCAGAGCACTTCCTAAAATCATCAAATACTATAAAGATTGTGGTTATGAATTTAAGGCAATTACAGAAAATACTCCAGAATACTATTTTAGAATATCAAAATAGATCAACTAATTTAGAGCTTCAGGTGGAGTTGGTTAATAAATGATACTTTTCTCCACCCAGCCCTTTCATAGCTTTTAATTCACAATACTATCCATCAATCTCCAGCTTCCCGCCCTGCTTTGTTCTTCCCAAAGATGGGCATACATGCCGCCTTTCTTTAGCAGTGTATCATGACTTCCCTTTTCTCTAATCCCTCCATTATCAAGTACAATAATTTGCTGTGCATTTCTGATTGACTGGAGCCTATGGGCAATGACTATCACCGTTTTATTTTCTACAAGCGCACTGATAGCCTGCTGTATAAGTATCTCATTTTCCGGATCAAGGGAGGCTGTGGCTTCATCTAAAAGAACAATAGGTGCATTTTTAAGCAAAGCTCTGGCAATGGAAATTCTCTGTTTTTCCCCGCCAGATAAAGTAGAGCCACCTTCTCCTACCAAAGTATTATAACCCTGTGGCAATGCTGATATAAACTGATGGCATGCTGCTTTTTTTGCCACCTCTACGACCTCATCCATGGCTGCACTGGAGTTACCCATACGTATATTGGACTCAATGGTATCATTAAATAGATATACATCTTGAAATACCATACTTATTTTAGAAAGCAGATCGTCATTTTTTATTTTAGTTACCGGTACATCTCCAATAATAATTTCCCCTTTATCCACATCCCAAAATCGTGCTACAAGCTTTACTATGGTGGATTTTCCTGAACCCGAGGGACCTACTAGAGCTGTCAAACCTTTTGGTGGAATGGAGAAAGAAATATTATGCAATACTTCCTTATCACCATAACTAAAAGAAACATCTTTAAATATAATTTCTGTATCTGATATAGGGAGACTATTTTTAGGCTCTAGCAAAGGCTTTTCATTGTTCAGAATATATATGCGCTGAGCAGAGCCATTAGTTCTGGCATAATCCGCAATAAAAGCAAATACTGTCATAATGGGTTCGTAAATATTTAAAGAAAGGAGTAAAAATACAATATAGTAAAAAGGAGACATGTCTCCGCCTGTTAAAAGCCATACTCCGCACAACATTACTATACCTATGCCGCAATTAAGAACAAATCTTCCAATCATACCAATAGGTGCCGCAGCCAATTCCATACGTTTAGAGTGCTTACTCTGGTTGAGGAAAGTTTCTTTCAAAATACGGAAATGTTCTCCTGCCTGATTGAAAGCCTTCAGGGTTTGAATACCTCCTACATACTCAAGTATACGGGAGGCAGCCTCCTGCTGAGCTTTCAAAAGCTTATCACTTATTTTTCCTATACGCTTGTAACTGATGATAGCAAAGGGAAGTGACATGGGAATTGTTAAAATTACTGCAAGCACCATACGCCAGTCAAAAGCCGATAGTACAATAATAGAAATAATAAGCCGTACCAGAATAACAGAAACTTGAGGAATAAGACCAGAAGCCAAATTTTCCATCTCTGTATAATCTCTAAGCAGCACCGTAGATAAATCACCTGCATCTCGTTTACTAAAAAACCCCATAGATAATGTTCTTAAATGCTCTCCCATGGAAATACGAGCTTTTTTTGTAGTTTGTGCAAATCCTACACAGATTTTAATATAAGTACGCCTTCTTATAAAACCATACACAATAGTTTGAGCCAAAAGTACACCACACAAAATCCAAAGTCGGTTTAACGGAAGCATCTCTGAAGAATGAACCACTGGAATTAAGAGAAGATAGACGGCAAGAATCATAACAGCATAAGGAATAGTCACCACAAAACTATCTAAAAAATTTCACAGAAAAAGTTTTGTATATTTTTTTGTTTCTCCAAAAGTAACAATACTAAACCAAATTTTAAAATTATTCATAATCAAATCACTCCTTTCCTCATAGTCCAACAATGACGACGTTCATTTGCATCTACCATATGGCAATATACATGACACTGTTCTAAAAGTTCTTTATGATCTCCAAAGCCTTTTAATCCACCTTTATCAAGCACCAAAATTTTGTTTCCCTTTTCAATGGATTTAATACGGTGAGCAATTATCAGTATTGTTTTATTTTCAGCAAGACGGGCAAAGGCCTGTTGAATTTTACTTTCATTTTCAGCGTCAGCATAAGCAGTAGCTTCATCTAAAATTACAATAGGAGTATCCTTTAAAAATACCCTCGCAATAGCAATACGCTGTTTTTCTCCCCCTGAAAGATAAACATCTTTCTCTCCCACAACAGTGCTATAACCTTGAGGCAGGGACATAATTACATCATGGATATTAGCATTCTTTGCAGCCTTTTCCACTTCCTTAAAGTCAGCTTTTTCATTACCCATACGGATATTATTCTCAATAGTACCGCGAAAGAGAAAGGAATCCTGAAACACATAGGATATGATGTCCGTCAGCTTTTCCGGTGAAATATCACGGATATCCACTCCACCTATTTTTACACTGCCCTGCTGTGGTTCATAAAATCGCAATAAAAGTTGTGCTAGAGTAGATTTTCCACCGCCAGATGGACCCACCAGTCCATTGATAGTTCCTTCCTTCACCACAAAACTTATATCCTTAATTGCTTGTACATTCTTATTATAGGAAAAAGAAACATGCTCAAAAACAATATCATATGTAGAGGGATTTCTATTTCCAGTATTCTCAAGCTCCGGCTGATTTAAGATTCCATCAATACGTGCCACACCTTCTGTAATTTTTCCACTGTGAATTACCATATTCATCATATTTTCCATAGGTTCTTTCAATCCCCCTCCTATAAGAAAGAACATTAAAAGTATGGGAAGAAAATCCATATAAGATGAGGCAGTGATAGAAATCACCAGTCCTACGGGCAGCAGAAACAAAAGTTGTGCCCCGAAAAAAGCATAGTATGCACCCATTCGAGAAGCAAAATGATAGGCAGTATGCTCCACAGTATTCACATATGCAGATATATTTTCCTCAAATTGATGAAAAGCACTAAGGGTACGGTTGAAAATTTTAATAACAGGCATTCCATGTATATACTCTACAATAGTTCCTTCCATTTTCTCCTTAGTATCATGCATATCCTTTTGTGTTTGTGCTCCTTTTGGGTTTTTTAAGCCACTGCTCAATAGAAATAGAGATACAAAAATAGGTATTAGTGTTACAAAGGCCAGCCGCCAATCTATAATGAATAGGTAGATTAGTGTAAACAAAGGTGTGGCTATTGCAGCAGCAATATCTATAACATGGTGGCCAACAAACACTTCAATCTGCTCTACATCATCGGAAATGACTTTTTTAATAGCTCCCTGTGTAGTTCCAGTAAAAAAACCAGATGGAATACGTCCAAGTTTATTTATAATCTGTACCCTTAGTTCATATATAATATCATAGGCAGAGCCATGAGCCAGTACTGAGGATGAAAAAGCACAAATTCCATATATCAGTGCTGCTCCAAAAGTAATAAAAACCATTTTGTAAATTGTTTCTATATTCATACTAGAAGGTAATGTATAGTAAACTAAAAGTTCTTTTATCACCTCGTAAATAGTAAAAAAAGGAACCATTCGTGCTGCAGATGATAACACCGACAAAAAGCATGCAAATATTAATTTTTTCTTTTTAGCACCTGCAAGCTCCATCAAACGGGATAAACCTGCTTTCTTCTTGGCAGAAGCATCTCTTTTTTTCATAATAATATCTACTCCTTTCGTAACAAATGATCTGGAAAAGTTGTAATACTCTAACTTTTTGTGAAAAGAGAACTAGTTTGTATTCTCTTTAAAGATACAGGAGAATAACAGATTATACATTTGCTCCAAAGTCCTTTCCAGGGCATCTTGATGAAGTTCTTCCTTTCCCATCATTGAAAGTGCCATAATTTTAATAAGATTAGCTACCACTTTGTAATCTATATCTTCCCTAACTCCCTCCATGTGTCCAAACAAACCATCCATGACCTTTTTTTCAGCATTAAAGTCTATTACATATTCAGGTGGAAGTGCTGCTTTTAATTTATCAATGTCCTCCATGGTGAGATATTTATAAATACTATTTTCACTAAATATAATTTTTTTCAGAAATTCTTTGCCCTCTGACATACTCATTCTGTCCCTATCTCCTAATATATCCGTGAAAAACTGTTTTGCCCTGTCTCTTTGGTACTTTATAATTTCACATATAAACATCTCTTTAGAATGAAAAAAATTATAAAAAGTACTTTTCCCCAAACCTACGGCTTTAGTAACTTTTTCTACAGAAGCATGGGTCATGCCATATTCTTTTACCAATAAAAATCCGGCTTCCAGCATCTGAATTTTTACATTTTCTCTTTCCTGAATATCAAATATTTTAGGCGACATATTTACATCTCCTTATGCGAATATTTTTTTATTTTATATGACTATTTTAATCATTATAGTCGTATAAATATTATCATATATATTCTCTAATGTCAAAGTTAAATTTTATAGTACATATTTCCATTTAATAAACTCCTTGAAAATTTAAAAATTACTTAAATTATTACAGTTAGAGTATATTGGATGCCTCTAGAAAAATGTTATAATAGTGTAATGAGAGGAGATGATAGTATGGAATATGGAATTATTAAAGTAGAATATGAAAATTATAATTGTACTAAAGGTGATGCACATATCACAAAAGTTAGAGTTTGTGAAGTAACGGGAGAAGATAAATTTAGTGATAACTTCCAGGATCAACCGATAGAAGAAGTTATAGAAAATATTAAAAAGGGTGATAAATATATAACATTAGTAAGCACTGGTTATAAGACCTGGAAAAGAGGAGCAGAAATTATATTAAAAGAATTTATAACTACAAGACCTGATATTGATCGAGGAAGTGATCTGGAAAGTTTACCATTAATTCCCTATGATATATGGGAATTATAAAGGATTTCCATTTGTATTTTCTCATTCATAGTAATTTAAACAAAGATCCCCTATCCAAAAAAATAGAGGATCTTTATAATTGCAGAATAGACTATAACACAACACATTTATCCGAACGGCTGCCATTGCCAATACTCCTATCTTCTTCAAAGAGGGAGATAACCGTGGCTAACGCACCTTAAAATTACATGATAATATAATCACTTCTTTTCAGTTTAAGAATCATATTGCAGATTGTTTTTTAAATAAAGTTTCTATATGTTCTGAAGGCATAGGTTTTCCAAAGTAATATCCTTGAATTTTATTACAATTTTTTCCCCTCAAGGATTGTATTTGTTCCTCTCCCTCCACCCCTTCTGCTACTACTTCCAGTTCCATCCTATGGGCTAGCTTTATTATTTCTTCTGTTATAATATCTTTATAAGAATCTTTACATATTCCATCTATAAAAGTTTTATCAATCTTAAGAGTATTTATGGGAATACTCTTCAAATAGTTTAAAGAAGAATATCCGCTTCCAAAATCATCCAATGCTACCCTTATGCCCATACCTTTAAGTTCATTTATAACTTTTAAATTTCCCTCAAGGGATTCCATCATAACACTTTCAGTTATCTCTATTTCCAGATGTTGTGACTCCAACTGAGTTTCTTTTAGAATCTTTTTTACTATACTTAGAAAATTTTTATCTTTCAATTGTATGGGGGAAACATTTATGGATATAAAATCATAGGGATATCCCTTATTCTTCCACACTTTATTTTGCATACAAGCAGTCTTAAGAACCCATTCTCCTATAGGTACTATAAGTCCTGTTTCTTCCGCCAGACTTATAAAATCTAAAGGCATAACCCATCCCAACTTTGGATTTTTCCATCTGATTAAAGCTTCAAAACTTACGGCCTTTCTAGTCTTTAAATCTACCTGGGGCTGGTAGTATAAAATAAGTTCATTATTCTGTACCGCTCTTCTTAACTCTTTTTCCATTTCTGCCTTTTTTAAAATTTCATCATACATGGATTTTTCAAATAGTTTATATGAATTTTTTCCCAGCAGTTTGGTTTTATTTAAAGCTATATCTGTATTTCTAATCAATGTAGTAAACTTATCTCCATGCTTGGGATAGACTGTTATACCTATACTAACTGATATCAATATTTCATTTCCATCTAAATTCCAAAGTCCACTTATGGTATTTAAAATATACTGAGCTGTATTATTTAAACTCTCTACACTTTCACATTTATCCTTTAAAATCAAGAATTCATTTCCAGAAGATCTTGAAACCATTCCCATATGTAATGAATTTAAAGTATTTCCTATTTCTCTTAGTAATTTATCTCCATATTCATACCCAAATATATCATTTACATTTTTAAAATTATCCAAATCTATTTGAAATATGGAGAACCCTTCATCAGGATTCTCTTTAATTCTATTCTCAACCTCTATACCAAAAAAATTCCAATTTGGTAGTCCTGTTAACTGATCATAATAGGCTATCTTTTCAATTTCATAATATTGAGATCTTAATTCATTTTGTGCTATACTCAACCGTTTATATACATTTGAAAGCTTTCTGTAACTTTGATTTAACATTTCATTTTTATCTAAATCTTTAATAATTTTATCTCCTATTTTGCCTAATATTAAAGAAGAACTGCAAAAAAATTTAATAATCTTTTTTAATTTTCTCCACCCTATAACAGGTATTTTTTCTATGTTCACTAAGCACTCTTGTTTATGAGAATCATTGAAATTTAGCCATCTTTTAAAGGATTCTCTATGACTTTCTCTAAAAAATATCGGACTTAGAAATATAGTTCCAACATGTTTTTTTATCATAAATATAGGTATACCTACATAAACCAATCCATTATTGCATTTATGAATTGCCACCTTTTTTCCCCTATTAATTTGATTGAGTATATTCAAATGACAATCATTGCTTTCTAAGTTATTAAATATACTATACTCGGAAACCATATTTATTATTTCTCCTTGAATGTCTTCAATAACACATGCTACTCCTGTCATATTATAGATACTTTCCATGAAATCTTTAAGTTCAGATATATTTAGCATATCTGAAACTCTATAATCCATATTAACACCAACTTTCATCTATCACTACACTTCTTCTCTATTCAATAATACATATAAAACTACATATTTTACAACATTTTATTACATAATTATTCATCCATTCTAAATTTTTTATTCTAAACTTTAAGCATTAATATTTATCATAGATTATATAATTAATTTGAAAAAATTAATTATCTTTTAATTAAATTTCATATCTTTTAGTTTATCCTTAAATAGATCTCCTAATGTAATTTTATCACTATCTTTATCTAAATATTCTTTATACTCCTTAAAATTTGGAGAAAATTTATCCTGAGCTTCTTTTATACTCAATGATATCCTACTGGCTTTTTCATCTATATTAAGTATTTTTACTTTTACCTTATCCCCCACTCTTAGAACTTCTTCGGGTGTGGTAATATGTTCTTGCGATATCTCAGATATGTGAACCAAGCCTTCAATCCCAGGTTCAATTTCTATAAAAGCACCTATATTTATAACTTTACTTACTATTCCATCCACTATATCATTTGATTTATACTTTTTGCCTATGTTCTCCCAGGGACTATTTAATGTTCTCTTTATGGAGAGAGAAATTCTATTCCTATCTTGGTTCAAGTTTAATACATAAACTTTCAATTTATCTCCCACAGATACCACTTCTGAAGGATCTTTTATTTTTTTCCATGACAATTCAGATATATGGACAAGTCCTTCTACACCACCTAAATCTACAAAAACCCCAAAATTTGTTATTCTGCTTACCCTGCCTTCTATCTTGTCTCCTTTTGATATAGTACTCCATAATTTTTTTGACATTTCTTCAAGTTCTAGTTTTTCAACTTCTTTTCCTGACAATACAATTTTGTTTTTACTTTTATCTAATTGTATCAACTTTACCTTTAAAGTTTTACCAATAAATTCTTTAAGGTCATCTGTATACTTTACCGAAATATGAGAAGCAGGTATAAAAGCCCTAAGCCCATGTAAATCTGCTATAAGTCCTCCTTTAACTAATTCTTTTATAACCACTTCAAAAATATCTTCATTCTTAAATTCATTTTCAAGTTTGCTCCATACAGACTCCATATCAGTTTCATTTATTATTCCATCTACTGAATTTGTCTGATCATTATTTATCATAAATCCCATCTCCTTTTATCTATATTAATGCAATTATAAGTTATATTTTATCATAAATATAGGGTTTCCTGTTCAAAACTTAACTCATATACATTTTTTATTCTTTATTAGCAATGTTTCGTCAAAAAATTGCAATTAAAAAATTGCAAAAATACCACAAATTAGATATTCTTATAACTTTTATAGCCTAAGACAGATTCAGAACTTTTTATAGCATTTATAATGGCTGTTTCCATAACTTGTGCAGATAAAAAGCCCACCACACTCAAATCTGCTTCTACTTTTCCTGTAGCCATAGAAAAAATAGTATCTCCATCAAAGATAGAATGAGCAGGTCTCATAGCTCTAGCATAGCCATTATGCGCCATGGAGGCAATTTTATTCATTTCTGATTTTGTAAATTTTCCGTTATTCACAACAACTCCAATAGTAGTATTTCTATTAAATAAATTTTTCTTCTCATAATATGTTTCAAGCATTATATTTTCTGTATTTGCAAAAGATTTTTTATCTTCATTTAAAGCCCCTGCTATTATATTTCCAGTTTTACTATCTATCACATCTCCAAGACAATTTACAGCTACTAAAGCTCCAACTTTCAGATTCCCTACTTGAATTGCAAAAGAACCGAGCCCTCCCTTCATTGAATATTCACTTCCTTTTATTTTGCCTATAGTTGCTCCAGCCCCGGCTCCAATATTACCATTTTCACATAAGTTTAATTCAGAATTTATGCAGGCTTCATATCCCATAATTTTATCTGGTCTTATAGTAAAATCTCCTATGGCAAGATCAAATAAAACCGCTCCACAAACTATGGGTACTTTTGTAACGGTTACATCAAATCCTATATTTTTCTCTTCTAAATACTGCATTACACCACTTGATGCATCTAACCCAAAAGCACTTCCCCCTGCAAGGATTACTGCATGAATTTTATCTACCAAATTTACCGGATTCAAAAGATCTGTTTCTCTGGTACCTGGAGAACCCCCTCTTACATCAACTCCAGCTGATGCTCCCTCTTCACATATAATCACAGTACACCCTGTAGGCCCATTTAAATTTTGTGCATTTCCTACTTTAATTCCTTCTATACTATTAAACAAAATACTTTTCATTTTTTCCTCCTACTATTAAAACCCTAAGTCTATTCAGACTTAGGGTGATTTTTTAACCTAACTTTTAATTTAATCATAAACTATTTAATTAATTATGTCTAATTTTATTTACTGCAGTAATAACAGATACCGTAATAATTACAGATAAAATCATCTCTGGTATACCATTAGTAAAGGCCACCGCCAATATACCTTTCTTTGCAGCACCTAAACTTATATTTAAAGCCTTTGCATAAGGTTCTAAATATATAAGGTACATCATTCCTAAAACCCCTACAGTATTTACCATGGAGCCAACCGCTGCAGCTATTCCCATAGGTATGACTTTTCTATTTTTATTGCTGATAGCCTTGTATAAATAATAAGATGCTAGTCCTATTAATATCCTTGGTAAAACTGATACCAATGGATTTATAAAAGCAAAAGAAACTGGCGTGGGTGCCGTTATAGACTGAATTATACTAAATATACCAAAAATAAGTCCAACCATGGCCCCTACTAAAGGACCCTCCAAAATAGCTCCTATTATTACAGGAACATGCATTATAGTAGCTTTAACTGGCGGAATAGGTATAAATCCTAATCCAGTTAACCCAAGCATAATAGAAATTCCAGACAGCATACCAATTACTGTAATCTGCTTAACATTAAATTTTAAT
Source organism: Clostridium kluyveri DSM 555 (assembly GCF_000016505.1). Lineage (NCBI taxonomy): Bacteria > Bacillati > Bacillota > Clostridia > Eubacteriales > Clostridiaceae > Clostridium > Clostridium kluyveri. The sequence goes on along the minus strand of NC_009706.1, from coordinate 800,768 downwards.
CTTGTTCTTATTTGTCTCTCCATTAGTTTTCTCCGTTGTTATTCTATTTTAAGATACAACACGGAACCTCCTTTATAAATTTAGTTCAGTTTTTCTAGAAATACTGACAACTTTATTTTATCACGTAAAAAAAAAAGTTCAATATATTAGTTAAAAAAAACACAATTATTTTATATATAAAGTCATAATTATCTATATTTTTAGCTTTATACAGGGGTGAAATCGTTGTTATTTTTATATTAAAGCATTACATGCCATTAATATGAGTAATGTACTTGTATATTAATTAACAACTTTCTTCAATTATCCTAACTAATTCGATGATATCTAATCTCTTTTTATAGGAAACCCTTCCCTAAAATAATCCCTAGGATATAGTATATCTATTACCTTTTTTTTGCTTATTCTTCCATCTTTCATAAATACCTCCGGTATTCCTTTAAGGCATACTCTTATATTTTTTTCTAAAAATATGTCAAGCACATTTCTTATACATTCTACTACAGAGTGATTTTTCGATCTTCTCATGTATTTATATATATTTTGTCCTGTTAGCCAGTCTTCTCCTCTATATTTTTCATCATAATTTATCACAGTACATTTCAATTTATTTTTATCATTTCCAGATATAGAAGACATAAAAAATGTTTTTACCATTATATCATCCAAAGGTAGGCTATATCCTGCAAATATTATATGTTTTGCATTTTTCATAAGTAGTCCCATTTCAGTTTTTAATTCTTCTAAAGCTGCCACATTTTTTTGCTTTGAAAGACTCTGTATTATAAGTGTCATATCATAGGGATAGGTTATCTGTCCACAATAGGGACATTCTATGGCACCTTTTTTATATTTATTCTCTTTATGTGTTTTATATTTCCAGTTTTTTTGTAAATCTTGTAAAATAGAAGGTCCAAAAATTTCTGTGGATAACCTATCCCATTTTTCTTCAAAGGTAATTATAGATTTACCACACTCCGGGCAAATTCTAGAACCAAACATACCATGTGGAAATAATACTTTGCCTATCCTGGCTATTCTAGACGGATAATTATAATCATTAATACTTCTACATTGAGATTCATCTGAAGTATACCATATCTCAGATTCATCTCCATCTAAATAGTTTGAGGCCACTTTTGTGCCAAAATCATCATATAATTGTAGTTCCAACCCATCTTTAAAACATATAGGATTTTTATTTTCTTCTTTATGTACATTAAATATATTCCAGAGTATTAAAGGATCCCAGTTGAATGATATTATGGCATAGGAATAAAGATAGAATCTTCTTGTGTCTCTTTTATATCCCCTATCTTCAAATGCCCTTGCTTCTTCCACCATGAGTTCTGTGAGAATTTTAGCAAATTCATAATATGGTTCTATTTTCTTTTTATCTACATATCCTGGTGTTTTCTGTACACTTAGCCTTTCCAATTCCTCAATAAGCAATATGAGGCATCTCTTTGCGGCTTTTACCCTTTCTACCCTTAAAAATTGTGTTCTGCCATCGCAAAATGCATTGAATCCCATATCGTTCTCAATGAGTTGATCTAACATAGTGAAAAGATCATGCATATTAAATTTATTATTGGTACTTATTATAATATCAAGCGCCTTTAAATCATATATTCTAGAAATCATTGGATCCTTTATTAAATCTTCTGTTACTAATTTTTTAAATGCATCGGCTAATTTTTTATCTTTATCCTTTAAAAAAGAAAAATCATTATTGCTGATATCTAAAATTAATTTTATCAATTCTTTTGTTGCATGAAGTCCTAAATTCTTGGTAGCACCAGCTCCCCAAAGTATAACTGTTTCAGGCCAATATTTTTCAGGCATAATTATATTCTCCCTCCATAATCAAGTAATTCTAAAATTCATACCTTAATATATAATAGATATATTTTATATACATGTAAATATGTGAATGAATAAATTAAGACCGGGCGTTAAATCCCACCCGGCCATTTTTATAACAGTTACATTACTTTAAGTCATGCTCATAAGCCTCTACCATCTTTTTTACCATCTGTCCTCCTACGGAACCTGCTTCTCTAGATGTGATATCTCCATTATAGCCCTCTTTTAAGTTTACTCCTACTTCTTTTGCCGATTCTATTTTAAATCTATCTATAGATGCTTTCGCTTCTGGAACTAATACTTTGTTTCTTCTACCTGCCATTATTAATCACTCCTTAATAAATTAGATAGATTTCATTTAATCACTGTACAAATAAAGTTTACGCAGTTTTTAAATTAATATTCTATAAAATTAATACCAAAAAAGTTAACATCATAAGTAATATACACTCTGTATCTATGCTTGTTTAATAGAACCTCTTTTTAAAGCTACATTTATAATATTAAATAAGATTGCACCTACTACAGTATTTACCACCGCTGCAGGTAAAACTACTGATAAAAACATTACACTAAATCCAGCATCAAGTCCCATGGTAATCAAAATTACCGTTAAAAATGTAGAACCACTGACTATAGTTCCAAGCGCAGTAATTACTATAATATTTATTTGATTGTTTAATTTATCTCTAAATGGTTTAAAAAGTAAAAACATTACATTTATAGTTATTATCTTATCTATTACATTGGCATATTGTCCCCCTGGAAAAGTTGTAGTTGCTGCAGCCAAAATACCTGCTACAATACCTGCCGCAAGACAGGTTTTATATTCTCTATTGAATATAAGTATTACAAAAAGCATGGCCAGTGAAACATCTGGCTTCATTCCAAGTATAAGAGGAGGTGCAATCTGATGTAATACAGCACCTATAGCAAGTAATATAGAATTTATAATCATCCTTTTTAAATTCATGAATAACACTCCCTTAAATTATATTAAATACAAGTTAAATTTAAATAAAATAAAAAATCCCCATCCTAAAACTAGGACGGAGATATCACCCGCGGTACCACCTAAATTGTGCTTTTTAAAACACCTCTTTATCAGACACTAACATGTCCTATCCGCTGTAACGTACGGCTAACGTTAACCACTACTCTCTATACACATAGATTTCAATTTACTCCTCTTAGGCCCATTCACTACAGGTTGTAATATTGAGATTCCACCTTCCTCAACTCTCTAGAATTCAACAACATAGCTACTATTCCTCGTCAAAGGATTTACTAATTAAATTATTAACATAATATCACTTAAATATTATGCTGTCAATAACTATTAACAACTAAATTTCAAAATATTTATCTCATATTTAAAGTAAAATTACAATTTTTATCAAACAATTCCCTGTAACAGTAATTTATTATATCACTTCGCTTGATAATTCCTATGAAGACATCATTATCATCTATCACTGGTACAAAATTTTGATTAACAGCTAAAGATACCAGATCTTCCATGTTGGAATTAATTCTAACAGGTTTATTATTCATATGTCTTGGAATCTCCTTTAATAGTATTTTGCTTGTATTTTTAAAGTTAAACTCCTGAGTATCTTTTAATTTCCACAATAAATCTCCTTCTGTAAGAGTACCTACATACTTGCCCTTGTTATCAATAAGTGGAATGGCTGTATATCTGTATTTTTCCATTCTCTCAAGTGCTTGTCTCATAGATGAATTAAGAGTTTCACAGACTACATCCTCTTTAGGTGTGAGAAAAAATGCTATATTCATATATTTTCTACTCCTTAATATCACATAATTTATACATTTAAGGCTAAATGTTTTATTTAACCTGCCCTAACAAATAAAATATACCCTTATAATCAGAAAATTATTCACTAAGTACATAACTTAAGTTTCATAAGCCAGACCAATTATTTACTTTAAACTATGAATCAAAAATTTTAATTGGCCTAGTCTTCACTATTATCTGGAACATTCAGCCTCTACTTGAAGTAATTTTCTAAGTACTTCTTCTATATTATCTTCCAATTCCTCATCAATGTTTAAATTATCTTCATTGACCGCCTCTATTGCAAGTTTTAAACCTTTAGTTATATTACTTATTTCCTCTAGTGTTAACAACATAAGTATATTCTCTTTCATGTTAATAACCCCCTTATCTAACTTAATCTTTTAGAAAGTGACCTGTATCTATTATCCCTTTTATAACATTTCGTAAAATTTAAGTTAATATAAAGTGCCTATTTAGAGATAATTTTATTAATAGCACTGATAAATATAAATTTTATAATAAATAATCCCTTAAAAAGCATTATTTGTCATCTATATTTAATCTCTACTTAATAATATAACAATTTATAAAATAAATTTTCAAAGAACTGTTTAAAAATTAGCTGTAAAATCATAATATTCTTCCATCATATATTCTGTGTATATCTTGTTGCCCATAAGTCTATATATAATATCAATACTTTTATATCCCTCTTTATACAGCTTATAATCCTTAAAAAGCTTTTTTAATATTCTTTTATTAATTTGGAGAAGGGTAATTAATTCATCCAACCTATAAAATTTCTTACAAAGTAATTTTTCAAGTTGCTTTTGCATTTCTAGTTTATATTCCAGATCTACTTTTTTATTTTTATGAGGTCCGTTTTTTCCTCTATGATGTTCTGAACAAAGATATTTAAAATTTAAAGGAAAATCTAATCCTCCTTGACTCCTATAAACTATATGATGTTTATCTGCCGGTTTTCCACATATCTGGCATTTTAACAATTTTTCCCCTCCCAATTTATATTGGATTTTCATTATAATTTATATTATTATTATATCACAGCTTTTGCTCTATTACACTTATAAAAAATCATGAATTTTATTTAAATTTTTATAAAAATTTATGATAATTTTACATTTCATGGTAATGATTTTATATCAACATTGTATTGTAAAGTTTATAGCTCTATTTCACTAAAACTACTATCAATTTTATATTAATAGTGTATATTATTAATTAGATGATAATATATTAAATTCTTAGTATTATATATAAATACAGAAGAAATGGATTACATATCTTTTCTTATAGTGTTTAAATTAAAATAGCCTGTTTTGTAGAAAGAGGTGATAAAAATATGAGAAATATCCTCTATTTTGTGATTATAATAAATGCCATATTATCTGTAACAGTTATAATCTTAGAGAGAAAAAACCCTGAAAAAACAATTGCATGGTTATCGGTTTTTATAGTACTTCCTGTTCTAGGACTAATAGTATATATATTTTTAGGACGCAACTGGAAAAAACACAAGCTTCACGAAGAAACAAACATAAATATAGAAGAATTAATATATGAAGCCATAAAAGACATAAAAGACAATACCTATACTCCTTTAATTGAACTTCTTTCTAAAAATAGCGAATCCCCGTTATTTACAAATAACTCTATAAAAATCTTTAAAGATGGAATAGAAAAATTCCAATGCTTAAAAGCAGAACTTTTAAAAGCACAGCACCACATTCATATAGAATACTTTATAATTAAAAATGATAATATAGGAAATGAAATAAAAGATATTCTAATAGAAAAATCTTTAAGTGGTGTAAATGTAAGACTTATTTTAGACAGAGTCGGTTGTATACGATTAGGTAGAAAGTATATAAGTGATTTAAAAGATTCAGGTGTAGACGTAGTCCAATATTCCTACTTTTTAGCTCCAATTTTGAGACATATAAATACCCAAATAAATTATAGAAATCACAGAAAAACAGTAGTAATTGACGGCAAGGTAGGATTTGTAGGAGGAATAAACATAGGAGATGAATACCTAGGTCACAGCAAATATGGCTACTGGCGTGATACACATATAATGGTGGAAGGTGATTTCGTATTTGGGCTGCAGGCAGTCTTTATAGACGATTTCGCCACCATAAAATCAGCTAATAAAGACTATTTTTTCTATGATGGGAACTTTGAAGAGTTTTTTCCTGAACTATCAAATGATACTACGGGAAATAAATTAATGCAGCTTGTAAAAAGCGGACCCGATTCTCAATTTCCTGCTATTGAACAGGCAATTTTAAAAATGATAAGTATGGCGAAAGACCATATTTATATAACAACGCCTTATTTTGTACCTACAGAAAGCATATTAAATGCACTTAAAATTTCATCATTAAGCGGCGTAGATGTACGTATTATATTTCCTGGCAGATTTGATCACATACTAGTATATTATGCTTCCCGGACTTATTTAGAAGATGTTCTTAAAAATGGAGTAAAAGTTTATTTTTATGATAAAAATTGTTTTATACACTCTAAAACCACCTCCATAGATGGTAAGGTGTGCAGCATTGGTACTGCCAATATGGACATAAGGAGCTATGAATTGAATTACGAGATAAATGCAATGATTTACGATGAGGAAACTACAGAAGAACTTGAAAACTTATTTTTTGAAGATATTCGAAACAGCAAAAGAATTACCCAAGAGTATTTTGATAATTTATCCCCCTTTATTAAGTTCTTTGAAGCTTTTTGCAGAATATTCTCCTCACTATTATAAAAATGATTCTTATGTTCAGGCGGAGTTTGCTATAAAGAAATGCTTTTCTCCGCCTGAACATAAGAAGAACTTATAAAGGTTCACAGCAGTATTTATCCTCCTCTTTGAAGAAATCGGGGGATTTCAGCTGATTTTATCATCAAACTACGGAGTTATATTTTTCACGTCTTTACTCTAATTCATTATTGTCTTCCTTGATTAATCCTTTTCTATAGGCAATTAAAAGTTTTTCAAGATCTGCTACCTGTGTTCTGATTTTTGTACCTACATCTGTATCCATTACCCTCTTTCTCCTGGCAGCATGTTCTAAAATTATTGTAGAAGATAATATATCCTTGTCCTCTTCTATGGCATTTTTTATAGCAGAAAAAGGCTCATGAGAAGTAAGTAATAATCCATAAGAATTATATATAAGGGTATATCCTGCAATACCTGTTTCAGGCTGATATGCCTTACAGAATCCTCCATCTATTACAAGCAGCCTTCCATTTGCTTTTATAGGACTTTCTCCCTCTTTAGTCTTTACAGGAATGTGACCATTTATAATATGAGAACTATCTGGAGATAAATTGAACTCTTTTAATATATTTCTGCAAACTTCTTCATCATCTCTGTATTTATAATAATAATTTTTTTGTTCATAATGTGAGGCTTTTTCACTAATAAAATATCTTTCAAAAGTTGTCATTCTTATTTTTCCAAATACAGGTGAATCTTCTCCACACCACATATACCACATCATATCCATTCCATATTTCTTATTATAAGTATTATGTTTAAAGAAAAATGAATCTCTAGCAACACGATCATATCTATCAAGAAGTTCTTTTCCACTGTAGTTTATTTTTCCTATCTTAACTTCTTTAAGACTTCCATCTTCATTTAGCGGTATACAGCCATGATATAAAAGATTAGAATTATAAATCAAATACATACTTCCTTTACTATACAAAAATCTAATATGTCTTTGGAGTTTTTCACTGTTTATAAAAGAATTAGTTAATTTATCAATAATCTCCTCTTCTCTGGCTGTAAGCTTATAGGGATCATTCCAGTCTATTGTAGGAAAATTAGTGTCATTTAATTTATAGGTATTTCCATATACATTTATTTCCCATTTTTCCACATCTATTTTATCTAACAGAAGCCTGTCTTCCATTTTAAATTCAGGTCGTCTTTTTATTATTTGTCCTTCTAATTTAAACTGCATTATGGCTATAGCCTTATGCATTTTTGCCAGCAGATACAGCTCATTTTCACTTATTTCTTTATCTAAGGTTTTAGGAATAAACCTTTTACAAGGATCATCCTGATAAAATTCTAAAGCAAATGTTGCAAGTGGCAGCAAATTTATTCCATACCCATCCTCAATAGTTTTTAAATTAGCATATCTTAACGATATCCTAAGTACATTAGCCATACAAGCTTCACATCCAGAAGCCGCTCCCATCCAAAGCACATCATGGTTTCCCCATTGTATATCTACAGAATGATGTTTCATAAGGGCATCCATTATAATTTCCGCACCTGGTCCTCTATCATATATATCTCCGATAATATGAAGCCTGTCTACTACCAACCTTCGTATTACATTTGACATAGCTATAATAACTTCAGGTGCCCTATCTATCTCTATTATAGTTTTTATTATTCCACTATAATAGGCTTGTTTATCTGATCTATCATCCTGTTTATTGAGCAGTTCTTCTATTATATATGAAAAGTCCTTTGGAAGAGCTTTTCTCACTTTAGATCTAGTATATTTAGATGCTACATCTCTACATACTTCAATCAACTGATACAAAGTTATCCTGTACCAGTCCTCTAAGTTTTCTTCTTTTTCTTTAATAATCTCTAATTTCTTCTCTGGATAATATACTAAAGTAGCCAAGGCAGCCTTTTGTTCTTCTCTAAGTGAATCTCCAAATACATCATCTATTTTTCTTTTTATCACTCCAGATGCATTCCTTAACATATGCGTAAAAGATTCATATTCTCCATGAACATCACTTATGAAATGTTCAGTAGCTTTAGGTAAATTTAATATAGCCTGAAGATTTATAATTTCCGTACTTGCACTAGATATTGTAGAGTATTCTTTAGATAATAATTTAAGATATCTTAAATCTTTTTCTATTACATCTAAATTATTCTCATCATAGAAAATCATTCTCACTTTCTCCTTTTTATTTTTTATAAAATATAAGTGATATACTATAATATATTATAGTATATCACTATTAGCCTGTATAGTATAATATGTATAAATTAATATATCATATATCTACATAATAAAACAATTTTGTTATTGAAGTTAGGAATACTCTTAATTTATTTTAATGGGTCTTTAGGCTTGTAATATCAAGTTCTTTATACTCTATTAAAAAAGATTTTAATTTATCTATTATAATATTTGAATAGCCTGATAAATCACATTCAATATTTAAGCACAGTACAGGCTCATGAAGAGACAATCTAAGCAAAAGCCACCCACTTCCCTTGAAGCTACAGCAATTTATCCTGATACCCTCATAATTTGGAGATACCTCAGACCATCCTTCAACTTTTTCTATATATAATTTTAATTCTTCCAGTATTTTGTCCCCATACTCTTTAAAATTTTCATCTAAAATATCAAATCTAAATTCCAAACTTTCAACAGGCATTTTCATATTCTGTATTAAATCTTCTATGCTTTTGCCCTCTGACTTCAGTCTAGCCATTTTTATTAATACCTTAGCTATCAGATAAGCCCCGTCATCTAAAAAATAGTTTTCTTTAAAAGCTGCATGCCCTGAGGTTTCTATTGCCAAATAACATCCTTCATTTTGATTATTTAACCTTATTCCCTCATTTATTACATTTCTATATCCTCTTTTAAATCTATGATGTTTTCCTCCAAGTTCCTGGATAAACTCACTTAATCCATCAGAGGTTACCGAATCTGTTACTATAGTGGTACCAGGATATTCTTCTAGAACTATTGTAGAAATTAAGGCTATCAGTGCATTTCTATTTATTTCTCTTCCACTGCAATCTACAATAGCTGCTCTATCTACATCTGCATCAAATATTATGCCAAGATCAGCTTTATTTTTTATAACTGCCTCTTTAATAGAATGCATGGCTTCTTTATCTTCTGGATTTGGAAGGTGATTTGGAAATTTACCGTCAGGAATAATAAATTGACTTCCTTCAATTTTTGCTCCTAAAGGTTCCAAAACTTTATTTGCAAAAAATCCTCCTGCTCCATTTCCCGCATCTACAATGATTTTAAGTTCTGAAAGTGGTCTATTGTAATTTACTTTGGAATTTATACCTTCCCTAATTTTTTTAACCAATATACCAGAGTATTCATCAATAAAATCTATCTTAAAAATATTTCCTCTACTATGTACACTATTATCGTATTTATTCAAAGCTCTATTTAATATATATTTTATATCTTCTTTTTCACATCCCCCGCTTTCAGTAAAAAACTTTAATCCATTATAGTAATAAGGCAAATGACTACCTGTTATCATAATAGCTCCATGACACCTGTAACTCCCGGTCACTGTGGTCATAAACATAGCAGGAGTTGTACAAAGTCCACAATCGTATACATAACATCCTAAATTTAAAAGTTCCTCACAAATACATCGCTTGAATTCAAGTCCTGACAGCCTAGAATCTATGCCTATGGCAATTTTTATTTTGTTGTTTTCCAAATTTTTTTTATTTTTAATCCATTTTATAAACCCTCTAGTTATAAGCTTTACTCTTTCCACGGTTAAATTAACCTCTTTTTCTGGATTTTTAGTTGCAATTCCCCTTATATCCGTACCATTTTGTAATTTATATAATTGCTCTCCCATATTATCTTCTCCTATATTTTAATTTTCATATATATTATACACCTAAATAAAAATTAGGCCGGTAATAAATTACCGACCCAATTCCATCCATTAAAACTCTACATCTGCCTGGCAGGTACCGGCTAAACACATATTAGGCTTTTTCTATGCCTTTCACTTCATACCCTGCTTCTTTAATAACTTCTTCTATATTGGAATCAGAAATTTCAGTAGAAGATTTTATTACAGCAGTGTTACTATCTAGGTTCACTTTAACATTTGAAACTCCCTTTATAGACTCCAAAGCTGACTTAACATGGCTAACACAATGCTGGCAAGTCATTCCCTCTACATGTATTACTTTTTTTATTTTTCCTTTGAATAACATAGCAAATACACTCCTTATATTTTATTTAAAATTGCTTTAAAACAATTTAGTAATCAATTATTACCCTTTAATCACTTGATATGCTGGGCTTGAACCTTTTTAATCTAAGTGCATTTAAAAGAACTGACACTGAGCTAAAACTCATAGCAAGAGCCGCCAGCATAGGATTTAAAAGAGGTCCTCCAAATATGAAAAGTACTCCCATAGCCACTGGTATACCAAGTGAATTATATCCAAAAGCCCAGAAAAGATTTTCTTTTATATTCTTTATTGTTTTCCTGCTTAAATCTATTGCGGTAACCACATCCATCAAATCACTTTTCATAAGTACAATATCTGCTGACTCCATGGCCACATCTGTTCCAGACCCTATTGCAATTCCAACATCTGCCTGTGCCAGGGCCGGTGCATCATTTATTCCATCCCCTACCATGGCAACTTTTTTATTTTCCCCTTGAAGCTTTTTTATTTCATCAGCTTTATCCTGTGGAAGAACTTCCGCAAGTACTCTATGAATTCCCACCTGAGATGCTATAGCCTCCGCTGTGTTTTTATTATCCCCAGTTATCATGGCCACTTCTATGCCTAAGGAATTAAGTCTTTTTATAGCTTTTTTGCTGCTTTCTTTCACTGTATCCGCCACAGCTATTATACCTACCAATTTATTCTGAAGTGCTATATACATGGGAGTTTTACCTTCATTAGAAAGTGTATGTGATATATCCTCCACACTTTCCAAGGAAATATTTTTTTCAATCATTAACTTTTTATTTCCTAAAAACACTTTACTATCTTCTATGGATACTTCAATACCCTGTCCTGGTATAGCCATGAAGGAGTCTATCTTTAAAAACTGGATACTCTTATTTTCAGCTTCTCTTACAATGGCTTCCCCCAATGGATGTTCTGAAGATTTTTCTGCAGATGCGGCTATTTGAAGTAAATAGCTTTCTTCTATATCCCCTGATACTATTATGTCCGTAACCCTGGGTTTTCCTTCAGTTATAGTACCCGTCTTATCGAAAACTATAGTTTGTATCTTATGGGAAATTTCTAAAGCTACTCCACTTTTTATAAGAACACCATATTCCGCTCCTTTTCCAGTACCTACCATTATAGCAGTGGGTGTAGCCAGACCCAATGCACATGGGCAGGCTATTACAAGTACAGATATAAATATGGTCACTGCAAATACCATGGATTGACCAGACCCATACCATATCACTGATGCTATTAAAGCCAGTATTATAACTACAGGTACAAAATACCCCGCTATTATATCTGCCATCTTCGCTATAGGAGCCTTTGAACCTTGAGCCTCTTCAACTAATTTTATTATGCGTGAAAGCACAGTATCTTTTCCTACTTTAGTAGCCTTATATTTTATAGAACCATTCTTATTTATAGTAGCGCCAATAATTTTACTGCCAACAGTCTTTTCCACAGGTATGCTTTCTCCTGTAAGCATGGATTCATCCACAGAAGTAAGTCCTTCTATAACTTCTCCATCTACGGGAATTTTTTCTCCAGGCTTTACTACAACCACATCTCCTACTTCCACTTCATCAATTGCAATTTCGATCTGTTTTCCATCCTGTACTATATTGGCAGTTTTAGGTGTAAGATTCATAAGCTTTTTTATGGCTTCAGAGGTTTTTCCTTTAGCTATGCTCTCAAGATATTTGCCTAAAGTTATAAGGGTAAGTATAACTCCTGCAGATTCAAAATACAGATGATAATGATAGTGGTTATCATTATAAAACATACTTACTATGGAAGAAAAACTGTATAAAAATGCTGCAGAGGTTCCTATGGCTATAAGAGAATCCATATTAGGATTTTTTCTAAATAAAGATTTAAAACCTATTATAAAATAACTTCTTCCTATTATCATTACAGGCAGTACCAACAACAATTGAATTATTGCAAATATTTTTTGATGCACCATGGGATCTATAATAGAAGGAAGCATTATATTCAACTGCTGAGCTATCATAGGTCCCATAGCTACGACAAGCAGTGGAACTGTAAATACAGCAGATATTACAAATCGCTGTTTTAATTTCTGAATTTCCTTCTGTTTACTTTCCTCATGAATATCCAAACTTTCAATTTCACCCAATGCTTTATATCCTGCCTTTTCTACAGCAGTTTTTATATCTGAAAGTGTGGTTTTTGATTGATCAAAACTTACAGTTAACTTTTCAGTAGCAAAGTTAACACCTGCACTTTCAACTCCATCCACTTTTTTTACTGCCCTTTCTACTGCTCTTACACAAGCTGCACAGCTCATTCCTTCTATCTTTAATATTTCATCCTTCATTCTTTACTCTCCTATCCATTTTTATCTAATAATTTTCCTAATAAGTCAACTATTTCTTCCACTTTTTCTTCTCCAGTATTTTGTAGAAAAGCTTCTTTTACGCAGTGATTTAAATGTTGTTTTAATATAAGCAAATTAGCTCTTTTTAAAAGCGCCTGAGCCGCTATTATTTGATTTGATATATCAATACAGTACCTTCCATTTTCTATCATTTTCATTATGCCTTCAATCTGACCTTTTGAAGTCTTTAATGCCTGAAATGCTTTCTTTTTTTCTTCATTCATATTTACCTCCCCCCACCCTGGCGGGGTGGTTATTTTATAAAAATATAAAATTTAAACATTTGATATTATGTTTAAATTTTATTATATATTTATTATAAACCCTATAGAAAGTTTTTCATAGTATATTTTAAAAATTAAACTAGAAAAATAATTAATTACAAATACCTGTAGGGCTATTATTCAAACTTACTTTTTGAATATCTTCCGTACGAGGATTTATAAGGGCCACAGATTTTTCTTTACTTAAGGTCACCATCACATTTCCATTATCCTTATTTATTGAAATATCTGTAGGATACCTTCCTACCCTTATTTTTTTTATACTTTTAAAAATTGTCATATCCAATATGCTCACAGTGTCTTCTCCCGTATTTGCCACATAACAGTACTTACTATCTTTTGACATGCAAAATCCCTGTGGCTCTCTGCCTACTTCTATAGATTGTAATATTGTGTAATTTTTACTATCAATTAAAGATATGTCATTACTTTCAGTATTGCTTACCATTATATATTTTTTGTTGGGAGTAAATACAACTCTGTATGGATGTTTGCCAACCTGAACTTTTCTTATAAGTTTATTGTCTTTAATATTGTAGAATAAAATATATCCTTTATCATCTTCATCTTTAGCATTTAACACAACTACCAGCAGTGTATTTCCATCTGCTGAAACTTTAATATCCTGCGGAGAACCTTCTACTTTGATTTCATTTACAATCTCATTGGTAATTGAATCCATCTTGTAAATAGTATCTTTTCCCCCTATTATAAAATAATAACTTCTAGAATCATTTGCATCCTTGGCCAGTGATCTAGCTCTATATTCCATAGTTATAAATGCCCCGCTGAAAAATAGTATAAATAAAACCACTATAAATAAAACTCTAAATAATTTATGCTTTAGCATAGGCACCACCCTTTTTAAATATTCTTCTTATTTTATTTTGTGCCTTTTTTGCCATATATATTCTTATTTCTATAGATAAATAAAAAATTTTACAAATGAAAAGATTATTTATATATTTCCACAGAAGTTCTAACAAAAACATATTGTTTTAATATATCCATATCATTATCTGATATGGCAATACATCCATAGGTCCAATCATAGTCTGTACCCCCTCCATGTATACCTATAGCTCCACCAAGAGGAGTATTCCAAGGTGGCTGTTTTTTATTTTCTATAGCTTTCTCAATTTTTTGAAAGGTATTATTATCTATGACACCCTCATCTAAAGCCCACTTTGCATCTTGAATATTAGGATAACTTATTCCTAAAAAATACTTATACTTGGTCTTGGAATTTATATAACATATATAATAATTTCCTTCAGGGGTCTTATTATCTCCTTCCCTTTGTTTTTTACCTTGGGGAACTCTCCCAAGCGCCATCTTAAATCTACCTATTAATTTATTATCCCCGTAAAGTTCCATTATCCTCTTCTCTTTGTATATTTTTATAAAAGTTGTATCTGGAAATTTTTCAGGTTTTTTAAAAAACAATTCTTCTTCATCATTTTCTATTACTTTTTCTTTCAAAACAATATCTTTGGCACTACTTTCATTTTTACTTTGTTTAATATATCTTTTTACAGATACTAAAGATATAGTTAATATTAAGATTATACCGAAAATTAAAAATATAAGAGGAAAAAATCTGTTTTTATCTTTCATAAAACCACTTCACTTTTATTCATATTTTTATCAATCTGTTCCAATTAGTGTTTTAAACCATTTTATTATATTCTCATTTTTTTGTTTCATTTTCTCATACTGCTCATATCTTTTATCATAACTTTTTACTTTTTCATTATATTCCGTTGTCTTTTTATTATATTCATTTAATTTGCCATTATATTCTATCACTAAATTATTCCAATCATTTCCTCCATTTGACTTTATACTATTCATTTTATCCTTTAAATTCCTCAGTTCCTCACCTTCCTTTTTAATATTATCTCCTAAATAATTTATTTCTTTTTTTTCCTGTTCAAGGCTAAGGTACATATCTCCTATTGCCTCTGAAGTTGAATTAGAATCTTTTAACCTAAGATCTACAAGAGCCGCTATAGATATAATAAATAATATGACAATTATAACTACTATCTCAATTAAAATAGCTTTCAATTTTTCCATAAATATCCTCTCCCAGCTTAAACCCTTAATTGATCAAACATTTTATCCTCCTTATAAGAATATTATATATTATCATATTACTCTTTTTATAAAAATTATGATAAAAAGCCAACAACAAAATTTATTGTCATTAGCTTTTACCTCACTTAAATGCAATTTTTATAAATTTCTACTATGTCATCTACAACTTTTTCAATAGTATATACATTATCTACTGAAAAGTCACAGGAACTATTGTATATTGCATATCTCTCTTTAAAAAGTTTTTCTATTTCCCCGGTGCCATTTTTTAAAAGAGGTCTGGTTGATATATCCACATCGCTTACTATATTTTCCAAAGGTCTGTCCACAAAGAATATAATTCCATTTTTTTTAAGATTTACAATATTCTTCTGGTTCTTTATTACTCCTCCTCCCGTAGATATTACCATAGACCCTTCAATACTGACTTCCTCTACTGCCTCTGATTCTATATTTCTAAAATGTTCTTCTCCCTTTTGAAAAATTTCTGGAATAGTACATCCTGCCTTATCTACTATATAATCATCCAAATCTACAAACCTTTTATTTAACTTAGATGATATCATCTTTCCAATTGTGGTTTTGCCACAACCTGGCATACCTATAATAACTATATTTTTAACTTGTTTTTTCACAATAAACTCCTCCTCGATTTAAAACCATAGAATCTATTACATTTTTAGAAATATGTCAATTATTTCAATATTCTGACTTATTGCTGCATATTTAATAATTTATAATATATTTCATCTAAAGTTTTCAACGATATCTCTCTATGCTGCCAAATCTGTTGAGCGGCTACCGCCTGGGCCACCAGCATATATAACCCATTAGCTGTCCTTAAACCTAATTCTTTCCCTGTTTTTAAAAACGTAGTTTCCTGTGGATTGTACACTAAATCCACAGCTGTATTAAATTTACTTAATATTTCACTATCCACGGCGCAAGTATCTGTTTGAGGATACATTCCACAGGGGGTAGAATTTATTATAATATCTCCACTCTTTATATGATGCAGCTGTTCATAAGAAATAACATCTATTTCCCCATTGGATACATTCTCAGGTTTTCTGCTCACATATATAATGGACTTTGCGCCTTCATCCATACTATACCTTAGTACAGCTTTAGAAGCTCCTCCTGTTCCAAGTATCACTACACTTTTATTAAGCACATCTATTCCATATCTTTTTAAAGTCATTCCAAATCCATAATAATCTGTATTGTATGCTTTTAATTTATTGTCTACAAATTGTATAGTGTTTATTGATCCTATGCTTAATGCTTCTTCAGATATATAATCCATATACTTCATAATCTTAATTTTATAAGGTATAGTAACATTTACACCTCTGCACCCTAAAATCTTTAGTGCCCCAATTGCTTCACCTAAATTCTGTGATTCTATTTCAAACAGATTATATTTCCCCTGTAAATTTATTTTTTTTAAGATCATTTCATGTATTACTGGAGAAAAACTATGCCCTAGCTTGTCACCTATAAGTCCATAAAAATTGCCCATATTAAAACACCACCTAATTTAAAATACAATACTAGATTATACAGTCCCCTTTATATTTACCTAGTAATTTAAAATAAACACTTTCGTTTTCTATTCCTTTTAAGGCTTCTTTAGCATTTTTCTCTAAAACATTGCCATAAAAATCAATATAGAAAAAATATTCCCAAGATCTATCTACCATTGGTCTAGACTCAATTTTAGTCATATTCAGATTATTCTTCTTAAAATACTTAAGCACTTTATACAGGCTCCCAGGTTCATGTGGTAGAGTAATTAGTATACTGATTTTATCATTATCTTTATTACATTCTTCATTTCTACTTATTATTATAAATCTAGTATAATTGTTGGTATTATAATTTATATTTTCACTTAATATTTCTAAACCATAGAGTTCAGCTGCTTTTTTACTGGCTATAGATGCCCTGCTTTTATCATTTTCTTCATTTATATATTTAGCACTTCTAGCTGTATTGAAATAAGGTATGAGACGCCAATTTTCATACTTATCTAAAAATTTACTGCTTTGCATAAAGGCTTGACTGTGAGAATAAACTTCTTTTACATCATTAAGTGAAGCACCTTTTACTCCTAATAAATTATGATTAACTTTAATACATTTTTCTCCTACTATATAAAATCCATAATCTCGAAGCAAATCATATACTTCCAGAATTCCTCCTGTAGAGGAATTTTCAATAGGCAGTACACCATAATTTATTTTTCCATCTTTCAACCCTTGAAACACATCTTTAAATGTCTCGAAATTTACAGCTTCAACTTCATGCCCAAAATAATCAATTAAGGCCTCATAACTAAAGGAAGCCAGTACACCTTGAAATCCTACTCTGCATGATTTATCATATTTTTTTACACTTAAACATTCATTATTATAATATGAACTTTGAAAACTTTTCTTTTGGAAATTCCTACTTATTTTCATAATCTCTTTTAAGAAAACTTCCGCTTCTTTTTCTATAGATTTATTCTCAAGTCTTTTTAATTGAGTCTTTATAACATTTTCTTCACGACTTTCATCAAGTATGTCCATATCATTTTTCTTTTTATATTCTGCTACTTTATATACCACATCCATTCTTTCCTGAAAAAGCTTAATCATTTCTCCATCAATCTTATCTATCTTATCTCTTAAATAATCTAAGTTATCCAAAATACTACCTCCATAAATAATGTAAAACTCAATATTCCATTAAATTTAATATTCCTATAGCCGCCACAGCTTCCACCACAGGCACAGCCCTGGGTACAATACATGGATCATGCCTTCCTTCTATTTTTAGAAATGTATTTTGTTTCTTTTTTATATCTACAGTTTTCTGGGTTTTTGCTATAGAAGGAGTGGGTTTTATGGCTGTTCTAAATATAACAGGCATTCCATTTGTAATTCCCCCTAAAACTCCTCCATTATTATTGGTGTAAGTTTTCATTGTACTCTGTTCTGAAATATAATATTCATCATTGGCCTCAGAGCCTCTCATTGAAGCTATGTTAAAACCCTCCCCAAATTCTACTCCCTTGACTGCTGGAATAGAAAATAACAAATGTGAAATACTGCTCTCTACAGAATCGAAAAAGGGATTTCCTATGCCTGGGGGCAAATTTACTACTACAGTTTCTATGACTCCTCCTACAGAATCTCCTTCTTCTTTTATTTTTAAAATGCTCTCTTCCATATCTTTTCCTTTTACTTCATCCAGTACAGGAAATTTACTTTTTGAAAGCTTTAAAATACTCTCTTTACTTATAGAAACAGGATCAAAACAGCTTCCGTCTTCAATTGCACCTATGCTTTTTATATGACTCCCTATTAATATTCCTTTATCCTCCAGTATTTTTTTACATATGGCACCTGCAAAAACCAAAGGTGCCGTTATTCTTCCTGAAAAATGTCCTCCCCCTCTATAGTCATTAAACCCTCTATATCTTATACTACCAGTAAAATCTGCATGGCCAGGTCTTAAAAGACCTGCAGTTTTTTCGTAGTCACGAGAGCGGGTATTATTATTTAATATAATTGCCGAAAGTGGTGTACCTGTGGTTCTTCCATTAAAATAGCCGCTTAAAATATCAAATTTATCCGTTTCTTTTCTAGGGGTAGAAAGAGGACTAGCTCCTGGAGCTCTTCTCTCCATTTCATTTTTTATATAATCTATATCAATTTCAATTCCTGATTTTAGTCCATCTATAACTATTCCTATAGCTTTTCCATGTGATTCTCCAAAAATAGATAATTTTATTTTATTTCCCCACACTCCACTCATCTATTTCCCCTCCTAAACTTCTAAAGTCTTCCCAAAAACCCGGATAGGACTTTTTTACACATTCAGCTCCCTCTATTACTAAAGGCTCTGTACATTTTGACGATACTGCTGCCAGTGCCATGGCTATCCTATGATCTTTCCAGCTTGTAACATTTCCTCCTTTAAGATTTTCTTTTCCGTGTATTATAAGTGAATCCTCTTTTTCTATTACCTCTGCCCCAATTTTATTCAATTCAGAAGTTATTGCCTTTAGTCTATCTGATTCTTTAATCCTAAGTCTTGCTGCATTTATAATTTCAGTAGTTCCATGGCTTACAGAAGCTAATGCTGCAAGAACGGGTACAAGATCTGGACATTGGGAAACATCAATAACAACACCGGTCGTCTTAGAAGGGTTAACTTCTATACAATTTTCCTTTTCCTCAATTTCTACTCCCATATCTTTTAGTATATGTACTATAATTCTATCTCCTTGAAGAGAATCCGTATCAAGTCCCATGCAGGTAATTCCTTTCCCCAAGGCACCCATAACAAGCCAGAATGCCACCTGTGAAAAATCCCCTTCTATATTACAATCTACTTCTTTGTAGGTTTGATTACCTTTAATTATAAATTCTCTATAGCTGCTTCCATCTACACAAACCCCAAATTTTCCAAGCATGTCAATAGTAATATCCACATAGGATTTAGACTCCAATTCCGTAGTTATTTCTATTTTTGAATCTCCTGATAAAAGAGGAAGTGCAAAGAGAAGCCCTGTTACGAATTGGGAACTTACATCTCCCCTAACTCTATAATCTCCTGATTTTAGCTTTCCATTTATGGTTAAAGGCAGTTTTCCGCTCTCTGTTTTATAATAAATTTTTTGGCTCTTAAATATATCATAGTATACGTTTAGAGGTCTTTCTACTAACTTTCCCTCTCCTGTAAAAGTTATTTCTTCACCTAATGTTGCAGCCAAAGGTATTAGAAATCTCAACGTAGAGCCTGATTGAAAGCAGTGTACGTTAGGTTTTTTTACATACAAATTAGAATTCCCTTTTATAGATAATGAATTATTTCCTTTTTCTATAATTACTCCTAAGCTCTTTAAAGCTTCACAGGTAGCTTCTATATCTTCTGAAAAATCCACATTGGTTATATTACTCACACCACTGCTCAAAGAAGCACATATTAAGGCCCTATGGCATACACTTTTTGAAGGAGGAATCTTTACCTGTCCCTCTAATTTAGTCGGATTTATTGATACATATTTCATAGATTGTCCCCTTTTTATCTATTTTCAACTAAAAATTAGCCTATATAATATCTTCTGGAAATAAGAACCCATATACTTCCCGTAATTTTATCTTCATTATTTTACATATTCCTGCCTCTTCTATAACTATGATATTTATTCTATCTCCTGAAGACTTTTTATCTAAAGCTATAGAGTTAACAAGAGCTTGTTTATCCATATCCGGCATATTTACTGGAAGCCCATATTTTGTCAATATACCTTTCATGTAGTCATGAGTTCCTTTCTTAGTTATATCCATTCTTTCAGTTATATTTGTCATATATGTCATACCTATAGCAACAGCTTCTCCATGACTATATTTACCATAGTTATAATATTTTTCTATCCCATGTGCCAGTGTATGACCAAAATTTAACATCATCCTTTCTCCCAAATCTCTTTCATCCTTTTCTACCAAATGTTTTTTTATACTGCAGCATTTATATATTATATCCTCAATATATTGTAAAACTTCATCCTTATCTTTACAAGAATCCAGCAGGTTTAAAATACTCTTATCCTTTATAAATCCATATTTTATAACTTCTCCCATCCCATCACTAAAGAATTTATCATTCAAAGATAGGAGTACGTCTGGATCTATAAATACGGCATCTGGATGATAAAAGCTTCCTACCAAATTTTTACCCCAGGGCAAATCTACAGCTACTTTTCCGCCTATACTGCTATCTACCTGGGCTAAAAGAGAAGTAGGAACTTGAATATAATTTATCCCTCTCAAGTAAGTGGAAGCTGCAAAACCTGAAAGATCCCCAACTACTCCACCTCCTAGAGAAATTATTATATCTTTTCTCCTTATCTGAAATTCACATAGTTTTTCATATACTCTTTCCAGTGTAGCTAAGTTTTTACTCTTTTCTCCTGGTTCTATAGATATAATTTTCATTGTAAATCCACTTTCTAAAAGAGAATTTTTCAATGTTTCCATATAGAATTTTTCCACATTTGTGTCCGTAATCACCACTATATTTCTACTCTGGTAAGTAGTTTTCAATCTTTCTCCTATAGAACTCAATATACCTTTTTTTATAGATATTTTATAACTTTTTTCTTTAACATTAATATCAATAGCCTTCACGCAAATCACTGTCCTTTAACTAATTCTTTTCTTTTTAACATGGACTTTTCAAAAATACATCTCATAGTACTTATATCCTTACTCATTATAGCTTTCTTCAATATCTCCATGCTGTTTTGAAAATTTTCTATTTCTTCTATGAGATTATCTGAATTCATAATAAATAATTCAGTCCACAATTTAGAATTAATCTGTGCTACTCTGGTAGCATCTTTAAAGCTTCCCCCAGTAAATAATTCTATACTATCTTTGTATTCTTCTTCATGTAGATTCATAAGGGATACAGCTATAACATGGGGAAGTTGACTTGTAAAAGTAATTATTCTATCATGCTCCTTCGGACTTATATAGGTTACATTACTACAGCCTATAGCCCTTGCCATTTTATCTATTTTTTGAAGCCCCCGGGAAGTATTCTTTCCCCCGGGAGTTATTATATAATTGGCCCCTTTAAAAATATCTTTAGATGCCCCTTTTATACCTCTAGATTCTTTTCCCGCCATAGGATGTCCAGGAATAAATTCCAAATATTCAGGCAGGAATGAATTTATATTTTCTACTATATCTTGTTTTATACCAGAAGTATCTGTTATAAGGGCACCCTTTTTTAAATACTGCAAATTATTTTTTATAAATGCAATTGTATCTTTAGGATAGAGAGCTACTATAATAAGATCTACTTCTTTTAAAAAATCTCCTCCACTTTCATAAGCCCCATCTATAATCCCATCATCTAAAGCACTTTTTAAAGTATATTTATCTTTATCTATTCCAATAACACATTTAGGCTCCAAATCCCTAAGGGCCATGGCATAAGATCCTCCAATAAGTCCCATACCTACTACAGCTATATTAATATTAAAGTCACAATCTTCCACTTATATTTCCTCCTTAAGCATGTACTCCTATAGTTTTACAGCATCCTGCAGTTTATCCAATTTCATATCTACCATCTTATTTATATCTGTCATAAGATTCTGAAAAACTTTTGATTTTATGGATTGCTGTCCATCACATTTTGCATTGGCAGGATCATTATGAACTTCTATCATAAGTCCATCTGCTCCCACTGCCACAGCTGCTTTTGCAAGAGGTTCTACCATCCACCAAAGTCCTGCAGCATGACTTGGATCAACTATTACAGGAAGGTGACTTAATTTTTTTATAGCAGGAATGGCACTTAAATCCAAGGTGTTTCTAGTATAAGTTTCGAAAGTTCTTATTCCTCTCTCACAGAGTATTACATTTTCATTTCCCTCAGACATTATATATTCTGCAGACATTAAAAGTTCTTCAATAGTAGAGGACAATCCTCTTTTTAAAAGAATTGGTTTTCTAGTTTTACCTAGTTGTTTTAAGAGTTCAAAGTTTTGCATGTTTCTTGCGCCTACCTGTATTACATCCACATCTTCTACAAACTTATCTATCATATCTTCAGACATAATTTCTGTAACTATGGGAAGTCCTGTTTCCTGTCTTGCAACTTTTAAAAGTTCCAATCCTTCAGTTCCAAGTCCCTGGAAACTGTAAGGTGACGTTCTTGGTTTAAAAGCACCTCCTCTTAAAAATTTAGCACCACTGTCCTTTACATTTTTTGCAATTTCTACTATTTGTTCTTCACTTTCCACAGAGCAAGGACCTGCTATAACTGCCAGTTTTTCTCCTCCTATAGAAGCATCTTTTACATTAATTACAGTATCTTCTGGATGAAACAGCCTGTTAACCAATTTGTAGGGTTGTTGAACTTTTTCCACATTTTCTACAAATTCATTAGCCCTTATTTTACTTGCATCAACCTTTGTGGTATCTCCAATTAGTCCTAATATACAATATTCTTTCCCCTGTATTACATTTATAGAAACATTATTTTCTGATTCAATCTTTTGTTTTAATATGATTATTTCTTCTGTTGGTGTGTTTGGACTCATAATTACTATCATCTCAGTTCCTCCTTAAATTTTTGAACACTTTAAAATTATAGGATAACTTCTATGCTAGCTTTAGAAGTTATTTCCAAATAAAAAACAAGGCTCTAATGAGCCTTGTTTGAATTAACTAAATACACACTGTATATAAAAATTTCTTTAATCATGCATTTTTATAATTTATCCTAACTCATCAGAAGGAAACTTTATTTTTTTAGAGAAGCAAACATAACCAGCGCTAAAATAAAAATAGCCCCAGCTAAAAGTAAAGTTAAAATAATATGAATTATTATTTACTACTGCTTCTCTTTCCTTTCCGATGATATTTTCCATTACACCTAACCTCCATAAAAAATTACTATTACAATAATTTTATAAACCATTTAAAAAATATTTAAACAAAACATTCACAGGAATTTTAATTTAATCCTGTAAAGTGATATATTCTATTTGTTCTTAATTATAACATTTTTTATCTCTATGTCAACAGCAAATTTTATATTTTTTCATTTATTTATATAATTTAAAATTTTTATAAGATTACAATCTTTTATAGAATTACAAAATAAGTTAAAAAAGTTTTAATTATAGGATGAAATAATATGAAAAAAATAGTATAATTATATTAAATATTCTATTAAATATTCTTTATTAATCTACGATAATCTTTTAAGAGTTTGTTTATTTATGATTTAGATTAAATATGATTTAAATTCATATTATGTTTTCAGGGGGTACACAAGTATGAATAGATCTAAAAAGTTGGTATTTGCTTTTTTTATTTCAACAGCTATTATGAACAGTAAAAATATAGTAAACACTGCATATGCTTCCAGTGATTTACCAAATATACAAAGCAGTGCGTATACTGCAGTGGGAAATATATTTGCAAAGTGTGGATATACAGGTCAATGCACCTGGTTTACCTATGGACGTGTTCTTGAAAAATTGGGAATTGCACTTCCTTCAGAATTTTATGGCAACGCAGTAGACTGGTGGTATGCCAATGCTAAAGATAATGTATATTCCTATGGTTCAGAGCCAAAAGCAAATTCCATAATCGTGTGGGGCGGCGGCTCAGTGGGTTATGGACATGTGGGCTTTGTAGAAGAAGTAGATGGAGATACTATATATTTTAACGAAGGCAACTTTAGTGTACGCGGAAGCTATGATGGGAATATAAAAACTATTTCAAAAGAAGCTATAAAAAATAGAGGAAATTTATATCTTAAAGGATACATATATGTAGGTGAGGGTGCTACTCAGGCATCTTCTGGTTCTAATTCCAATGGAAGCAGCAGTTCTTCTACAGATACATACCAACCTGTAAGTAATGGTACTTACCAAAATGGAGTGGTAAATATATCAAATAGCAGTTCAGTTTTAAATATAAGAAATGGAGCAGGCACTTCTTTTTCAATACTAGGTTATTTGAAAAAAGGGGAAACGGTTCAAATAGTAGGAACTATTGGTGATTGGTATAAAATCAAATTAAATTCGTCTTACGGATATGTTAGTTCCAATTATATAAGTTCAGGTGCCAGTTCCACCAATAGTGCAGTTCAACAGCTTTCTTCCAATTCACCATCACAGAATTCAGGGAGCAGTACTTCCACAGGTTCAGGATATGTTAAATTAAGCGCTACCTCTTCTACATTAAACTTGAGAAGTACACCTCAAGGCAATATAATATCCTCTCTCCCTAACGGAACCGCTGTAAATATTTTAGAATCTAACGGAAGCTGGTATAAAGTATCTGTAAATGGTACTACAGGATATGTATATTCAAGTTATATAAGTACTTCACAAGCTGCAGCTTCATCTAATGTGGCAGCTACAAATACCTCTACAAGCCAATCATCAACTAGCAGCCAAACCGGAAAAACCGGAACAGTAACTTTAAGCAATAGTTCTTCAGTATTAAACTTAAGGAATAACCCTTGGACAGGCCGTATTCTTACCACACTACCAAATGGAACTAGTGTCACAATTCTAAGTACTGAAGGTAGATGGTATAAAATACAATGGGGCTCTACAATTGGATATGTTCATTCAGACTATATAAATATATAATTTTACTTTATTGAAAAAGAATCTCCTCAAACTAATTAAAACAGGGATTCTTTTTTAATTCAACTTCTAATCATTTCTAACTTCATTTTAACAGTCAGTTTATCTAGCAATTGTTGTTTATCCTCACCATCTTCTGGGAATACCACAAAACTGCATTGAAGAGCATATTCACTATATCTTTTATCTATTGCTTTTAATTTAGTATAAATCAATTTCATATTATTTATAATTGAAATAACTTTTTCCTCATCGCAATCAGGAAGTACCCCTACAAAAGTTGACAATCCGTATTTTTCAAATAAATCCGATATTTTAAAAATAACTTTTAGTTGATTATAAAGAAAATCTATTAAAATAAGATAACTATCTCTTACCTCTATCTTTTCATCCAATTCTGTAAAATGTTCTTTTATTAGACTTACCATAATAACTGAAAATTTCTTACTTTCCGCTTTACATTTAATAACTTGTCTAACAATATACTGTTGGAAGTTTAAATGTATTATTTCCTCTGGTTTATTTGAATTTTCATGACAGACTACAAGCTTAGATATTCTGTCAATTAACAATTTATTATTAAAAGGTTTTAATATATAATCCGAAGTACCTTCTTTTATGCATTTTATAAAAGAACTTCTGTCATTTAATTTAGTAAGTATCATTACAGGTATGTTTAAACCCCTACCTTTTATTTTTCTAAGCACACTAAAACCATCTTCACTACTGAGTCCTACTTCCAATATTATTAAATTTAATTCTTTTTTATTATCATACAATTTATTAAAAAAATCAAAAGAAGTTCCTGATTCACATAATTCCATACCTATATCTTCCAAAATATCCTTTACTCTATATCTAACATAAGCCGTATCATCCAGCATTATAATCTTATACATAATTTTTTTCATCCTATAATATTTAAATTTTTAAACTAAATACCTATAACTTATTTTATTTATCGTTTAATATAAATATTACTTTAGTAAACTACTAACTATAGAAATGGATAAATTTCCTTTTTAGTTAAATCATTCCCCCATCTACAGTTATTATCTGTCCTGTTATATACTGAGACGATTCTCCTGCTAAAAAACATACAATTTTTCCTATATCATCACTTTTTCCAAATCTGCCTATAGGTATCTCCTCTATCAGATTTTTTCTTTCTTCTTCTTGAAGCCATGAATTCATCTCTGTATCGATAACACCAGGTGCCACAGCATTTATTCTTATATTAGAAGGCCCCATTTCCTTGGCTATAGACTTTGTAAAAAGATTTACGGCCCCCTTAGATGCAGAATAGATAGACTCACAAGATGCCCCTACTTTTCCCCACATAGAAGATATGTTTACTATGGAACCTGATTTTCTTGAGATCATATGTTCTAATACACAATGGGTACAATTAAGCACTCCTTTAAAGTTAATGTCTATTATCTGCTGCCATTCATTTTCTCTCATATCTATAAAAAGGCCTACTTTAGATATACCTGCATTATTTACCAATATATCTATCTTGCCCATATTGCTCAAAGTGTTTTTCATTATTTTTTCAGCACTATTATATAAGCTCACATCTCCCTGTACTATTATTCCATTAGCTCCCTCCTGTTTTACCATATCCAAAGTCTTGCAAGCCTCTTTTTCATTTTTAATATAATTTATTACCACTAAAGCACCACATCTAGCTAAATTTACTGCAATACTTCTGCCTATACCTCTTGATGCTCCAGTAACCACTGCTACTTTTCCTGATAAATTTTCCATATGTAAATTCACTCCCTATCAATATCTAGTATACACCATAAATCTTAAGTAAATTTACAATTTGTACAGACTGTTAGTGTAAAATTACTATAGGTTATTTGAGATAATAAAAATGAAAATAAAATATATTCCATTATAACAATAGATGCGCTAAAAAGCTTGAGACTTAAAGTTGGCTCTGAAGCCACAGCCTAAAATGTAATGTTGATGGCTTAGATAGATCAAAAAGGAGTTTACATAAACATTCCGTAAACCCCTTTTTAATCTACATCCGTATATTCCAGTGTTCAATAAAATACAGTTGGAGATAAACCAAAATTATATCTTTCTATTCACTTTTTGGCACCCAGCTATTAACCAGTTCTTCATTATTTTTCATCCATTCTCTTGCAACATCTATAGGTTTTTTACTATCATTGTCTTTGATATCTCCCATTAAACTTCCTAGCTGCTGATCATTCATTTTGAAGTTCTTTAGAAATTGTGCAACTTCTGGCATATCTTTTTCAAATCCAGTTCTGGTTATAGTATAAATATTTTCTGTTTCACCAAACACTCCTTTAGGATCATCAAGAAATTTAAGATCCCAAGTGGCAAATTTCCAGTGAGGCTTCCATCCTGTAACCACAATAGGTTCTTTTTTGTCTTCTGCCTTCTTCAGCATAGCAGTCATGGTGGCTCCACTGCCTTCAAGAAGTTCATAGTTTAAGTTATATTCTTTTATGGCTTTATTAGTGACTTTCATTATACCTGCACCTGCATCTATTCCCACTATTTTGCCACCTAATTCGTCTTTAATGCCATTTAATTCTTCAATACTATTTATGTTCATATAGCTTGGAACAACCAATCCGATTTTTGCGTTTTCAAAATTAACACCTAAATTATCCAATTTTCCTTTATACTTGTCCATATAATCCTTGTGGGTAAGCGGAAGCCATCCATCTAAAAATACATCCATGTCACCACTAGACAGAGAAGTAAATACCATTCCAACATCCCCTTGTTTCATGTCAACTTTATATCCCATTTTATCCTGTAATATGGCACTTACCAGATTTGTCATGGCAATTCCTTCCGCCCAGTTCACATATACTAATTTAACTGTTCTTTTTGATTCCTTATCATTGGTATCACCTATAGTATTACCACAGCCAGATAATGCGCCTATGATTAATATAATTGAAAAGGCTAATACAACAATTTTTTTTAATTTTTTGTTCATCATTTATTATACCCCCTAAGAATTTATTTCTTTTTATGGCCTAATGATTGAGTTATTCTATCTAATACCATTGCCAGAATTACAACAGCAATACCACTTTCAAAGCCACTGCCTATTTCCATCTGAGTTATACCATTATAAACTTCCCTTCCAAGTCCCCCTGCCCCTATCATAGCTGAAATAACAACCATTGAAAGAGAAAGCATTATTGTTTGATTTACTCCCGCCAATATTGTAGGTAACGCTATGGGAATTTGTACTTTGTAAAGCATCTGACTCTTAGTGGAGCCAAAAGACCTAGCTGCTTCTATAACATCCTCAGGTACTTGTCTAATTCCTAAATTGGTAAGCCTTACTGCAGGTGGCATGGAAAATATTACAGTTGAAATTGCTCCTGGCACTTTTCCCATTCCAAAGAATAAAACTGCCGGTATCAAATATACAAAAGCCGGCATTGTCTGCATGAAATCTAATATTGGTCGTATCACTCTATTAAAACCTTCACTCCTTGATGCCAGTATTCCAAGAGGTATGCCAATTATTAGAGATATTAACGTTGAAACAATAACCAATGCAAGTGTTTCCATTGTCTGAGGCCATAATTCTATACAATCTATAAATAATAACCCAATGGCAGTAAATACAGCTACTTTTTTACCCGATAATTTTAAAGCCAATAAAGAAAACACTATTATAACAATTATACTTGGAACAGATAAAAGTACAGTTTCCAATCCTTCTATAAGTGTACTGTTAATTAACGTTATTAAGTGAAAAAACGGTTCCATATTATCTGTCAGCCAATTAACGATAAATTCAAAAAATGGTCCTACGTGAAATGTAAACAAATCAGTCCTCCTCTCTTGCTATTCCCGCTATAATAGTAGACCTTTTTATAATTCCCAACATGATGTAGTCTTCGTCTACCACTGCTATTGGATATATTGCATCTTTTGCAACAGACAATAGATCCGATATGGACGTATCTGGTGATGTTGTAGGAACTTCAGTTATAAGTATACTTTCTATATTAGAAACTCTCTGCTCTACCAGTTCTATGGTATCGTCTATCCTTACTATTCCCTTTAATTTTCTATACTTATCTGTTACATAAATACTGGATATGCCTTCATCTTTCATAAGTCTTGCTGCTGATTTAGGGCCATCTTTAGAAAGAATTATTGCCTTGGATTTTTCCATTATAGCCGATGCAGTGATTATTTTGGTTCTATCCACATCCTGTACAAACCTCTTCACATACTTGTTAGCAGGATGGGTCAATATATTTTCTGATGTACCAATTTGCTCTATACTTCCGTCCTTCATTATGGCAATTCTATCACCTAATCTCAGTGCCTCGTCCAAATCATGAGTTATAAATATCACAGTTTTATGCATTCTTGATTGCAACTGCAGCATCTCTTCTTGCATCTCTTTGCGTATCAACGGATCTAACGCACTAAATGCTTCATCCATTAACAGTATACCTGCATCTGTTGCTAAAGCTCTAGCAAGTCCAACTCTCTGTTTCATACCTCCGCTCAATTCATCAGGCATACTTTCCTCATATCCTTTTAATCCCACCAATTCTAAAGCCTTATATGCCTTCTCTTTCCTCACTTTTAAGTCAATTCCCTGTATTTCCAATCCATATTCTACATTACTGCATATGGTTCTATGGGGAAAAAGAGCGAAATTTTGAAATACCATGGCTATTTTTTTTCGCCTGATTTCACGAAGCTTATCTTCACTGCATTTTAATATGTCTTCTCCATCAATTAATACCATGCCACTTGTCGCATCTATTAATCTATTCAGGCATCTTATTAAAGTAGACTTACCACTTCCTGATAGACCCATAATTACAAAAAATTCACCTTCGTTTACTTGAAAACTAGCATTATTTACTCCTACAGAATTTCCTGTCTTATTATGTATTTCATTTTTTGTCATTCCTTTTTCTAAAAGTGAAATTACCCTCTTAGGATTTTTCCCGAAAATCTTATATACATTTTTTACTTCTATTTGTGACATAATATTCTCCCTATCCAATTTAGAATGATAATCAAAATCTTCTAAACTAACAACTTTAAATATATTTAAAAGTTGTAACTAAAGATCGCTTTATTCTAACATATACCTTGTCTTTTTGTCAACATTCTGTCAATTTACAATTGATTTGAATTGACTGTTTAAACGTGTTATAATCATTTTATCAATTTAATAAGAACGGATGAAGATAATGGGAGTAATTTGTAAACCGTTATTGGACGAACCTCTGGAGAGACTCTTTAAGAGCACCGAAGGGGAAAGCCAAAATTTTGGTGAAACTCTCAGGTAAAAAGGACAGGGGATTTCATGTTTTAAGTTTCTGTCTGTCTTTTATAGACATACACTTAAAATCTGTTTTCCAGAGACTAATTTTATTTTTAGTCTCATTTTATTTTTTCTGGGTAAATTATTAACAATACAATAACTATTAAGGAGATGTAAATAATGAAAGCATTCATAACTGTAATTGGCGAGGATAAAACAGGTATTATCTATAATGTAACTTCTGTTTTATATGAAAATAATATAAATATCTTAGACATAAACCAAACTCTCATAAAAGATTACTTTACCATGGTAATGCTTGTAGACCTATCCCAAATGAACATAACTTTTAGTAATTTAAAAACTGCTCTTGAAGATAAGGCAAAAAAAATTGATGTGGTTATCAAAATTCAACGAGAAGATATATTTACTTCTATGCATGAAATTTAAACTGAGGAGTTGGATAAAATGATCAATACTAAAAATATATTAGAAACAATTAATATGATCCATAGAGAAAATTTAGATATAAGAACTATAACCATGGGAATATCCCTTTTAGATTGTATAGATAGCGATGGTAAAAAAGCACGTACAAAAATATATGATAAAATAACTACCTGCGCTGAAAATCTAGTTAAAACTGCCCAGGAAATCGAAGTGGAATACGGTATTCCAATAATAAATAAAAGAATATCTGTAACTCCTATTTCCCTTATTGCACAGGCAAGTTCCGATACAGATTATATAGAATATGCAAAAATTTTAGATAAGGCAACCCAAACACTGGGTATTGATTTCATTGGAGGCTTTTCATGTCTTGTACATAAAGGCTATTCTAAAGGCGACAAGATATTAATTAAATCCCTTCCAGAAGCACTATCTGTTACTGAAAAAGTATGTTCTTCTGTAAATGTAGCTACTACAAAAGCAGGAATAAATATGGATGCTGTAAGGGATATGGGACGTATAATAAAACAAACTGCCTATCTTACACGAGAAAAGGAAAGCATAGGATGTGCTAAACTTGTAGTATTTTCAAATGCCGTTGAAGATAATCCTTTCATGGCAGGAGCATTTCATGGAGTAGGAGAAGCTGACTGCATAATAAACGTAGGAGTAAGTGGTCCCGGTGTTGTAAAATGTGCCCTTGAAGAAATAAAAGGAGAAAATTTCAATGTGGTAGCAGAGACAATAAAAAAGACTGCTTTTAAAATAACAAGAATGGGACAGTTAGTTGCTGCAGAAGCTTCAAGGAGACTGAATGTTCCCTTTGGCATAGTAGACTTATCCCTAGCACCTACTCCTGCCGTAGGAGACAGTGTAGCTAGAGTACTGGAGGAAATGGGACTTGAAAGCTGTGGTTGTCCGGGAACTACCGCCGCCCTGGCACTCTTAAATGATGCAGTAAAAAAAGGAGGTATAATGGCCGCTTCTCAAGTAGGAGGACTAAGTGGTGCCTTTATACCTGTAAGCGAAGATGAAGGAATGATAAACGCAGTAAATACAGGTTCTTTAAACCTTGAAAAACTAGAAGCCATGACCTGCGTATGTTCTGTAGGACTAGATATGATAGGAATACCGGGTGATACTCCCGAATCCACCCTATCTGCCATAATTGCAGATGAAGCTGCTATTGGAATGATAAACAATAAAACTACTGCAGTAAGAATAATTCCAGTATACGGCAAAAAAATCGGGGAAGAAGCTAATTTCGGTGGACTTCTAGGCAAAGCCCCTATAATGTCTGTAAGCAAATTTTCCAGTGAAGCCTTTATAGCAAGAGGAGGAAAAATTCCAGCTCCTGTTCACAGCTTTAAAAATTAGTTTAAAATATCTAAAAATAATTATCAACTAAGATTGCTGAAATATAGTGAAAATGCAATATATATTTTTACTATATTTCAATTATTTATGCCAAATTGCAGCAGAGTTTGATTTCACAAGCAGCTCCTGAAGCGGTAACCCAATAGGACATATTTTATCACAGGATAAAGATTTACCACATCCTTCAAAGAAGTTTTTTCGATATTTCTTCATAAGTTCATCTCTTTGTTTTCCATATGCACTTTGATCTATTAACTTAAAAGCGGCAGACATAGAAACAGCTCCACCAAAATTACCTTTAACACTAAAACTTGGACATACTTCCAGACAACATCCACACATTACACATCTGGATGATTGATATTGATATTCTCTATCACTAAAATTTATAGATACATTATCTTCAAGCCATAATCTCATACGTTTCATATTCTCAAATAAAATGTTTCTATCTACTTTTAAATCTGAAATAACAGGAAATTTGCTTAGTGGTTCCAGAACAATGGTGTTCTTTTTGCATTTAAGTTCCTTTAGAAAAACAGCACAGGCAAGTCTAGGAACACCATTGATTAGCATGGCACAAGCTCCACACTTTTTTTCGAGACAACTACACTCCCAAATAATCCGCCTAGCATTGTTTCCATCTTTATCTAAAAGCGTTGCCCTGGAATTCAGTTCTCTTAACACATATGCCACTGAAACTTTCAAATCCCCTTGGTAAAGGAAAGTTTGAAAAAATGAAGTATCATATTTGTCTTTCTTTCTTTTAATTTTTATATACATCATACATCTGACCTCTTTTTAGGAATATCCTCCATAGAAACTGATATGTATTTATCAAAATACCTAACAACAGTATTTTTCCCATATATTTTATCATTTTGAAGTGGATAGTCACTTCGGTTATGTGCTCCTCTACTTTCCTTGCGGTTATAGGCGCCCATTAAAATTCCTTTTCCAAGGATAATAAGACTCTCCAAAGTAATATTTTCATATAATCCACAAGTACAATCATAATTTCCCATAACCTTATTTATTTCTAGCTTATTCAAATTATCAAGAGCTATTTCTATTTGGCTGGCATTTCTTACAATACCCAGGCTGATATTTAAAATATTGTTCATTTCTTTCTTGATGTTAGGAATAGAAAAATGTTTTGAACTCCCTTTTAAATTTACAATTCTCTCATGTACATTCTTCATTGCTAACATACTACACTCTGTAAATTCACTGCTGCTAGAACTATTCTCCATATATTTTATACAGGATTCAGCTGCAACTATGCCTCCATATATGGCTCCAAGCAGTGATTTGCCGCCAAGCCGGTTGGCTCCATGGTATTGACAACAACATTCCCCTGCAGCATAAAAATTTTTTACAGATGTCCTATGTTGTTCATCCACATATATTCCTCCCATAAAATAGTGAATACCAGGATACACAGGAATAAATTCTTTTCTAGGATCTAGATGAAGGTAGGTTATACAATTTTCTGCAAAATCCAACAGTTTGCTTTCCATAACTTCTTCTGGAATATGGGTCATATCAAGAAAAACCTTGTTTATGCCTTCTTGTCCATTACACAAATTCCATATTTACCCATACACTACATCACGAGGCATAAGATTACCCATCTCAGGATACCGTTCTTCTAAAAAATACCATGGCTTCCCATTACGGTAAACAAAAATTCGACCGCCTTCTCCACGTGCAGCTTCACTTATTAACATACGCTTCTCCGAACATTCTACAGTAATGGGATGGTATTGAATAAATTCACCATTGGCTATAGAAACACCCTGGCGGAAAAGTTCAGCTGTTACAACTCCACTATTTTGTATAGAACCTGTAGTTTTACCAAATAATCCATTCATACCTCCTGCAGCAATAACTACAGAGTCACTCTGTACGGTTGTTTATAACAATGCATCCTTTACAATGGCCTTCTATATTTTTTATGATACTTACAAAAGAATGCTCTAAATATCTTATAATAAGTCCCTCTGCTTCATATTTACGGGTTTCTTGTATAACAGCAGTCATTATCTGTTTTCCCGTATACCCATAGCAAAAGCGGTACGCTTTTTCTTTTGTCCACCAAAATTGCGTAAATCAATACAGTTGTTTTTATCTAAATTAAATACTACCCCTAATTCTGCAAGACTTTTCACAATATTGGGAGCCGCTTTAACAAGTGCCATCACCGCATTGGGATTTGCAAGATAGACTCCCCGCCTTCATAGTATCATTATAATGATCATATATGCTGTCATTTTCACCTTTAGTATCAAGAGCCCCATTAATTCCACCCTCCGCCATAACAGATTGAGCCCGTTCCGAAGGCATGGGAGAAACTAAAATAACTTTATAATTATTCTTCGCTGCCACAACAGCAGCACTAAGTCCTGCACCAACAACAATAATTACATGATTCATAAAAACTGCCACCTTATATAATAAAATAAAACTGCACCAGTAAAAAACAATAGAAGAACAGAAATAACTACAAATATATCTTCTTTGCGTTCTTTATACTGAAGCAAACCCAAAGATATAAGAAGAGGACGTATATTTACAAAAAGTGCAAAAATGAGCAAAATCTGTGTAACAAATTTAAAGGTTGTAAACTCCTTAAGTTCATATGTACCATTAACTGTTTCACCATATACTCCAAAATGAAAAAATACCAAAATTAAAATAGCAATACCACTAAAACGTCTTGTCCAAAATCTACTATTTTGTTTTAAATACCACTTTTCAGATTTTTTTCCACTTTGTACAGCTTGAATAGTAAAGACTGCTCCAAATACTGCATGTACAATTAATAAGGCAAGACCTATCCATGCAAGTAATTTTCCACCACTGGTACTGATGTCCATAAGCATAAAACTGCCTAATACATCCTTTTCAACAACTGTTGTCCAATTGTTTTACTATATATTGTAAGAACTATAATATTTTCACATGAACATATAAATATATGTTCATGTGTCATTATATTCTCTCGTCTATAAATTATCAATCATATTCTAACCAAGGGAAATGTCATACAATGTGGCCCTCCTCCACTTTTAAGTATCTCGCTTATATCCAAATCTATTACACTAATTCCATATGATTTTAATTGTTCATTCACCTTTTTATTTGATTTAAGTGATATTACTCTTCCATTACCTAAAGATTGAAGATTGCCATAGTGTTTAAAAACATCTTCCTGAGAAATATCAATTAAGTAAACTCCTTTTCCTTCTAAAGTTTTAATAAAACTGTTAGGTAGAGCTTCTCTGCACACCACTGCAACTTTTTCTTCTACAATATTAAAGCACATATCTAAATGTAAATTATCCTCTTCACACTTTACAGGAATTATATTATATTCAAATTTATTAAGCTGCTCTTTGATCTCCCCTATAGCTGTTTCATTAGTTCTGTCAATAACCCCTATAGCTAATGTATCATAATCCAAAAACCAAAAATCTCCACCTTCAAAAAAACCCTTTGAAACTTCTGCCACACAGGGTATTCCCAGCTCTTTCATCTTATTTCTGTAAGCTGCTGTTTCTCCTGTTCTAATTTTTTCCTTAAAATTCCCTAAAATATATCCCTCTCTTATACACGCACCAAAATCTCTTGCAAACACTTCATTAGTTAGTTTTACGTCCGGTTCCATTAAAACTACTTCTACACCATTTTCTTTATATGCCTGTATTAATTCCTCATGTTCCTTAATACAACGCTCTATATTTAGTTTAATACCCCTTTTAATCCATTCTTCAGATATAACATTAATAGAATAAAGCTTTATATGATCAGGCGGACAAAGCAACACTTTCTTTAAAACACCCGTCGAATTTTTCACAAAACAATCACCCATATAAATACTCCTTTCAACATAATAATATCCATTTTATTAATATGTACTTTTAATATGTTTTTTATCCTAATGCTGTTATTTTTAATATTCTTTACTTTTTCAAACGATGAAACCTAAACACTAAAGATTGAATCTTAAACAACTAAAAAGTTCATTTAATTTTACTCCTTAACAATTATAAATAAAACATATATACTTTAACGTATGGATTATTATCATTATATAAAGTGATTAAAAGACAGTTTGAAGAAAGAAGAGGTGAACAACTTCATGGATTATAAAAGGAAATCTATCATGTCTTCAATAGCTTTAGGACTAATCGCCTTGCTTTGGGGAACAAGCTATGCAATTATAAAGGATATACTAAGTGATATAAGACCATTTACATTAATGAGTTTGAGATTTGGTATTTCTACAATTTTTTTATGTGTCATATTTCCAAAGAAACTAAGAAACATAAGAAAAAAAGACATATTACATGGGAGTATAATTGGCATATTTCTTTTTTTGGCATTTTTAAATTTAGTTACAGGCATATTTTACACCACTGCATCAAAACAATCTTTTTTGGTAGGATCCTATGTACTTATAGTTCCTTTTTTAGGATGGATAATATATAAAAAGCCCCCAAACATATACTCAGTTTTTGGTGCAGTACTTGCAGTATTTGGCATAGGACTACTTACATTAAACGGCTCTTTTTATATTAATAAAGGGGACTCGATTTCCATATTGTGTTCACTGTCCTTCGCCTGTCACATGATTGCCATTGAATACTTCAACAAGGATTCAGATCCAATTGTATCAACTATAATACAGTTTTTAGTTACCTCAATTTTATTTATTATACTTACAGGAATTTTTGAATCTTTTACCATATATTTAAGTTCAAAGGTATTAAAATC
Organism: Clostridium kluyveri DSM 555; assembly: GCF_000016505.1. Lineage (NCBI taxonomy): Bacteria > Bacillati > Bacillota > Clostridia > Eubacteriales > Clostridiaceae > Clostridium > Clostridium kluyveri. The sequence goes on along the minus strand of NC_009706.1, from coordinate 763,222 downwards.
AATAGCCTACTTAACAATCTTTACAACAGTGATACCTTTTGTAGTGCAAAATATTGCCCAAAAATATATATCCTCCACAAGTACCGCTCTTATATTAACTTTAGAATCAGCCTTTGGAGGAATATTTGCAGTAATTCTTTTAAATGAAATTTTAAGTTTTCAGATGTTAATAGGATGTGTTCTTATTTTTACAGGAATCATAATACAAACTACTAGATTGGCTTTTCTTAAAAAAATGAAAATCTCTTGTAAAAACTAAAATAAGTAAAATGAAAATAGCAAATATGACCGTGCTTCAAGATATTTCTTCTTTTTAGCACGGTATTTGTTTTAATTTGAACAGTAATTATTCCCTTAATATTTTCTTTGCTGCATCATCGTCAACATCAGTCATAAACTTGATTCCTGTTTCTAATTCTGTTTCTCTATTTGCAGCGAATATGTCATTTCTTGATATTTCAGAAATATTAAATTTTCTAGCTCCTGCCATTAACTGCTGAAGTCCTGCTTTTAGCTTATCTGCGAGAGTCCAAAATGCTATTGCACCTAATGGGATATTCTTCATATAATCTGCTCCAACCTTTTCTTTTACATCAAAATATCCAGCAAATATTTCTTCTGGTGAAGAACCAAATTCATTAACAATATGCTTTGGAAGTGCATTCCAGTTTCCATTCCTTAATTCTTTTCTGTCAGGATATAATACACCTTCAATATTAGCCCCTAAGAATGCAGGAATCATTAATGCCCTCCCCATACAAACGAGTTTTGTGAATGGTGCACCTAGTGCCAATGCCTTAAATATATGATCTTCTCTTGCAAGGCCACCGGCAAATGCTATATCCACAACATCATATCCTTTATCCTTTAATATTTTTGCGTATTCATAGGCTTTAGAGTGTAGGAATATTGAAGGTATCCCCCAAGATTCCATCATATTCCAGGGACTCATACCTGTTCCACCGCCAGAACCATCAATAGTTAATAAGTCAAGCTTAGCTTCAGTAGCATATTTAATAGCCATAGCTAATGCTTCCATTCCATAAGAACCTGTCTTTAAAGTAATTCTCTTATATCCTAAACTTCTTAAATATTCGATAGATTTCATGAAATCTTCTTTTACATCTGAAGCAGAATTTAAGTTTGTATATCCTAATCTACTATGTCTTGCGAAAGCCTTAATTGCACCAGCTTTGTAAGCTTCCTGCACTCCTGGCTCTGTTGGATCCGGATCTACAATGTAACCTCTATTTTTTAAGAAAACAGCATAATCTAATGAATCAACCTGTATTTCTCCACCTATATTTTTAGCGCCTTGTCCCCATTTTAATTCTATAATTACATCATTGCCATATTTATTAATTACATATTCCGCTACACCATTTCTTGTATCTTCCACATTCATCTGGATAATTATAGCGCCATATCCATCGTAATGACTTAAATATTGCTTTATTCTTCTATCCAATTCAGGTGCCTTTATGATTTTACCCTTTTCGATAACAGCATCTTTGTCAACACCAACAACATTTTCACCAACAACTATAGGCAGCCCGACTAAGGCAGCACCTATTGCAAAAGACTCCCAATATTTTTGTGCAATAAATGTTGATCCTAAAGCTCCTGTCATTATTGGCAGCCTGGATTTTGTTTTAACAGCTTTCCCAAACTTCGATTCAACGTTTACATTTGGGAAAATACAGTCGTCAGCATCACATGTTAAATTGGATGGCATACCATTTGCACCATAATTATACCCTTGAACTCTTAGATTATTATAGCATACCCCAACATGGTTTATGTTTGAACTTCCAGCGGTAACTGTACCAAAATCTCTTGGATAGAGTAATTTTCTCCCTTTCATACTTGACATCCATGTTTCACATTTTCCCTGGCAGTCCGCTCTACATAAGGTACAAAGGCCTGACTCTGCAGGATTCCCCCTATTTGTAGTACTTAAAACATCATTGTTTTTTAGATATTGAGACATTTTTATACCTCCTACTTAAATAATTTTAATATATCTCGAATAATTAAATATAAATATATAAAACAGTTATATGACTGTTTTACGATAAATTGATGAAGTGACATAGATGACTTGATGACATAGTGCAAGTTTAGATTAGAAAGTTATACCCCTTCCCTTTTTCATTACACTATATATCTTAAATATGCCATTTCTTTAAATAATAGCTATTATATATATCTTATGCTATATTTTTTAATACAAATGTTAGTATAACATTAAAATATAAGTTATAAAAGTATTTTTAACAAAATTTTTATTATGCTGCATTATTTGTGTAAAAATTTGTAATTTAAAAATCTGCACATAAAGTAGTGCAGATTTTTAAATTTACAGATAGCTGGATGGTATTCAATAATATTATTTATTTTTAACAGTTCAACTTTTAATAAACTCCATCAATTTCTTATTGAATTTATCACGCTGATCATAAAATAGTCCATGTCCACTGTATGCAAAAGGTACAAGTATGGAATTTTTAATACCCTTTTGTTGTGCTTCTGCCAGAGGAAATAAACAAACCTTATCGTGAATACCATGAAGAATCAATGTAGGAACCGTTATTTTTTTCATATCGGAAAACAACTCCTCTTCACCCAGCCATGTCCTTGCTACAGCCGCAGTAGCCCAGCCCGCCGCCTGAAGTCCCAGCTGAAAAAACCAATCTGAAAAGGGTCCCGTAATATACTCGAAAAAAAACATATCTCCAAATCCCCTCAGCATTTTAGGACGATCATTATATGTTTCTTTAATTATTTCCTCTACAGCTTGTTTTGTTAAACCATAGGGAAAATATGACCGCCTGATGAGACTGGGCACAGCAGCTGCAAAGAGAGCAAGCCTTGCCACTCCATATTCCTTATGTCTTGCCATATACCTAACGGCTATTGCCCCTCCTGTAGAATGACCTCCTAGGGTAAAATCTTTTAATTTGAGTGCTTCCACTACATTTCGCACATCATCTGATAATCTATCATAATCATACCCTGTAAAGGGCCTATCCGATTGTCCAAAGCCTCTTTGATCCACACCGATACACCTATATCCCCTTTTGGGAAGTTCATCAAACTGATATTCAAATAGGTCATGACTTCCAGGCCATCCATGAAGAAATAAAATAGTATGCTTTCCTTTAGGATTAAGATCTTCTACATAAACTTTTACATTTGGTTCTACTTTAATATAATATCCCATAAGATACCTTTCTATAAATAAACTATTTTCATTAACCAGTTTATTATTTAAAATATAAAATAGAACAAATTGATATTTTACGTTTTAGATTTATTGAGCTTTATATATACTCTCCAATGCACTAATATTATGTGTGAGAGTTTCTTCATAACTAAGCTCCCCATTGTAAATTTGAAGCTTTACAGCAGGTATATTATATTTCTTTAACAATACTTCATTATTTTTAACAACCGAGTCGTCATTATAAAGGATTATTAAATTATTACGATTTGATTTCTGTTGTAAATTTTCCCGCTGTGATGAACTCAATGTAATTATATTGTTTTCTCCCAATCCCACATCTACAAGCTTTAAATTATTATACTTTACAAAATAATTCAATTCATCTTCAACTATGATGAACTCATAATTACTTAGTTCATTATCTACTGATTTCAACTTTTCTTTATAAGTTTCTAACACTTTTAAAGCTTCAGAAAAGTTTTTTTCATAGAAATCTCTATTTCTAGGCTCCTTGTCTTGAACTGCATTTCTTATATTCATAAGGGCTGTCATGTAATTATCAATATTAGTAAAATAATAAGGGTTATCCTTTAATGTGGTATCGTTATATTTTACTATTTTATTATAGGATAATAATCCTATACCTCTTGAAACATTTATAACACCAACTTTATTTTTATCTAATTTATCTACAAAATTATCTATCCAGGGCTCAAAACCTGCTCCTACATAAAAAAATAAATCTTTTTTGGATATGTTATTTATACTATCTTCAGTAAATTTAAAACTTATCTCACTTTCTCTATTATTAAACATATATTCTACTATATGTCTATCCCCTACTATGGATTTTACCATATTGTATAAAAGTTTATCTGTAGTTTCTATATTTAATTGAATATCCTTTCTTACTTCCAATTTATTGGTATAAGTTGAATCTTTATAGTCTTTGTTATCTCCACAGGCAGTAAAAAACAATATGAAAGAAAGCATAACCAAAGTTAATATTTTCCTCAATCCTCTCGCCTCCATATGTAAAATAATATATATCTATCACATTTTGTTCATATTTACTATATATTAATTCATAACAAATATATTTTACATAATGTGATTTAACAATGCAAACACTGATTTATTATATTTTTACATATACTTAAAATAATAATAGTTTATCAGTTCATTTTATTGTGTTAAAATTAGGTATAAAGCATAATATGCGGCGTTTTTAAAACAACTAATAAATTTTTCTTTGAAGATGTACAACCACTATTAAAGGGAGGTTTAGCCATGAAAATTAGTATGGATAAAACCATAAGAGCTATGTCAATAGCACTGGACCTAGCTCAAGCAAGCTCCAAATACGATGATTGTGGTCATGATGCTGTAATTGAGGATATAACTAATGTGAATTATTCAGACCATACATTTATGCATCACTCACTACGAACTACCTATATAGCACTAGAGATTTCCAATCAATTAAATTTAAATGAAAAAAGTAAAAAACAAATCTATATATCGGCCTTATTACATGATATAGGTGCTACAACTTGTCTCTCTAAGAGTCATTCTGCCAATTCATTTATAAAAAATCATTGTGAAACTGGTACTAATATAACTAAATCCTTTCCCTATTTTTGTGATTTATCAAATATAATATTATATCATCATGAAAATTTTGATGGCAGCGGTGCCATGAATTTAGAAAAAGATAATATCCCTATAGAAAGTCAAGTAATAAGAATAGCTGATTTAATAGAATTACTATATGATGAAAATATATCGAACTTTAAACAAAGAGATAGAATTATAAAATGGGTCAAAAACAATTGTAATAAAATCTTCTCTGAAAAACTTGTAACTGCTTTTTTAAAAAACGCTTCCAGAGATATTTTCTGGCTTAATGTTGAAAATATATCTTTTGCTGAGTTTATATTAGATAAAATTCAACCTGAATTGAATATATTTATGGATATAAAGGAATTTGAGCAAATATCTGAAATATTTGCAAATATAATAGATAATAAAAGTAAATTTACTGCAATCCATTCCAAAGGCATAGCAAACCTGGCTTATACAGTTTCAAAATTCCGAGGGTATACAGGTGAAAAATGCTGTGAAATGAAAATTGCAGGATTATTACATGACATTGGGAAATTAGCCATTCCCCTTAATATACTTGATAAAAATGGTCCTTTGACCTCACAGGAGTTTGGTATAATAAAATCTCATGCCTACTATACTAAAATCATCTTAGATAGAATAGAGGATATCCCCAATATAAGTGAATGGGCATCCAATCATCATGAAAAACTAAATGGTCAAGGTTATCCACGGGGATTAAAAGCAAATGAGCTCTCTGAAGAATCTCGAATTATGGCAGTATGCGATATATATCAGGCGCTTACAGAAGACAGACCTTATCGCAAAGGATTGAATATTAATAATGTATTTAATATAATGGATGAGATGGTATCTGGTGGTTTTATATGTGCTGTTGCACTTGGACATTTAAAAGAAACCATATATTCTTTAAATTGTCCCAAGGAATACACCGCAGCTTCCAATACCCATAAAAATATAGTTTAATATTTACTTTACAGAAAATATTTCGAGGTGAATTAATGTGGAATTTACTTTAAACAGTGTTGAAGATACTGTAAAACTGGGTGAAAAATTAGGTAATCTATTAAATCCTGGTGATGTAATTTGTCTCATTGGTGATTTAGGTACTGGAAAAACCTATTTTGCTAAAGGAATAGCAAAGGGACTTGAAATAAAAGAACCTATAACAAGTCCTACTTTTACAATAGTAAATGAATATAGAGGCAGACTGAAACTCCATCATTTTGATGTATATAGAGTTAACGATATAGAGGACCTCCTCTCTTTAGGATTTGATGAGTATATTTATAGTAATGCTGTAAATATTATAGAATGGGCTAATTATATTGATGAACTAATACCAGAGGAACATATATACATAAATATCTATAAATTACCTGAAGAAAATCCCAATGGGAGAAAAATAACCATAGAATATCATGGCAGCAGATATGATTATATAAAGGAGTTAAAATGATAACATGAAAATATTGAGTTTAGATTCTTCTACTGAATCAGCAACTTGTGCCCTATTAGATGATTACAAATTGTTAGGTGAAATTACTTTAAACTGTAAAAAACAACATTCAACAATTATTATGCCTACAATAGATATACTTTTAAAAAATTTAAACACGGATGTCACTTCTCTAGACGGTTTTGTAGTATCTAAAGGTCCAGGTTCCTTTACTGGTCTCAGAATTGGGGCCTCCGTTATTAAAGGACTAAGTCAAGGTACTGGTAAACCTTTTGTGGGAGTTTCTTCACTAGATGCTCTTGCATATAGTTTGTGCTATACTCCGGGGATTATATGTCCTATATTAGATGCATTAAGAGAAAATGTATATACTGCACTATATAGATTTGTTCATAATAAATTGGATATTATAACTGATTATATGGCTGTATCCATCAATGACTTAATTGAACTTGTAAATAAGTATCACCAACCTGTATGTTTTATAGGAGATGCTGTTCCAAAATTCAAGGATATATTGATTTCAAAAGTAAAAAATCCCAGCTTTGCCCCCATAAGTTTAAATGCGGTAAAAGCTTCTTCACTTGGTGAATTAGGCTTACATCTATTGAATTCAGGCATAGAAGATAATATATATAATTTTGCCCCTTTTTACTTGAGAAAGTCACAAGCTGAAAGAGAATACGAAAAAAAATTGGAGTCTTGTAGAAATGAATGACATAGAAATATCTTCTTTAAAATTAGAACATATTGACAGAATCCTTTTAATAGATAATTTATGTTTTCCTGTACCCTGGAGTCGTGAATCCTTTAAAAAAGAAATTGAAGGTAATACTCTGGCCCGATATATTATAGCTAAAAAATCTGAATTCATTATTGGTTATGCGGGTATGTGGCTCATATTAGATGAAGGACATATAACCACTGTAGCCGTTCATCCAAAATACAGAGGAATAGGTGCGGGAAATCTGCTCCTTGAATCCCTAATAGAAATCTGTAAAATTGAATCTATGAACAGTATGACTTTAGAAGTTAGAAAATCCAATATAGTAGCCCAAAACCTTTATAAAAAATATGGTTTTATAGAATCCGGTATAAGAAGAGAATACTATGGAGATAACAAAGAAGATGCTATAATAATGTGGAAATATCATATTTAAAATATAAGACTGTTTTTATAACTTAATAGGCACACTCACCTTTAATTTATAAAAACAGCCTTATAGACTTTACATATTTAATTATTTTACTTAATTATAATTCTATTATAATTTTTCTTACCTCTCCTTATAAGCAATTCTCCATTTTTAAAATGGTCCTTTGTAACCTTTAGCTCTGAATCCGTTACTTTTTCACCATTTATAGTAAGTCCATTTTGTTTTATAAGTCTTCTTGCTTCACTTTTTGACGGTAATATGTGAATATCAACCAATAATTCAACTACAGAGCATCCTAAACTACTCTCATCCAATTCTATGGTTGGTACATTATTTAAGCTTTCTCCTCCAGAAAATAAAGCTTCTGCCGCTTCTTTAGCCATTTGAGCCTCTTTCTCACCATGTATAATTTTAGTAACCTCATAGGCAAGTACTTTTTTAGCCTCATTTATTTTTTCTCCTGGAAGAGATGACAGTCTTTTTACCTCATCCATAGGAAGAAAAGTTAAAAGCAAAAGGCATTTTTCCACATCTGCATCATCTACATTTCTCCAATACTGATAGAAGTCATAAGGAGATGTTTTTTCCTTATCCAGCCATATAGCTCCTCCTTCAGTTTTTCCCATCTTCTTGCCGTCACTTTTGGTTAAAAGTGTAAAAGTCATTCCAAAAGCAGGTTTTCTCTCCTTTTTTCTAATCAGATTTACCCCTGCTATTATATTTGCCCACTGGTCGTCTCCTCCCATTTGGAATGTACATCCGTATCTTCTGTTTAATTCTAAAAAGTCATATCCCTGCATTAACATATAATTAAATTCAAGAAAAGTTAATCCTTTTTCCATTCTCTGCTTAAAGCATTCCGCCGTAAGCATTTTATTTACAGAAAAATGCACCCCTATTTCTCTCAGAAAATTAACATAATTTAAATTCATAAGCCAATCTGCGTTATTTGCCATTATAGCTTTTTCATCTTCAAAATCTATAAACTTAGAAAACTGCTTTTTAAAACAATCAGCATTATGCTGTATCTGTTCTCGTGATAACATTTTTCTCATATCAGTCTTTCCTGTGGGATCACCAATCATTGCAGTTCCTCCCCCAAGCAAAGCTATAGGTTTATGCCCTGCTTTTTGCATATGGGACATAACCATCATCTGTAGAAAATGTCCTATATGCAAACTATCTGCTGTAGGATCAAATCCTATATAAAATGTTACCTTTTCCTTTCCTAATAATTCTCTTACTTCATCTTCATGAGTAATTTGTTTTATGTAACCACGTTCTAATAATATGTCATAAACGTTAGCCAACTTGTATCCCTACCTTTCAAATAACTAGCACAGTTGTTATAAGTTATAGTATATATTTAAACCTTCTTTTTATCAACCTATAATCGCCTTTACTGAAATTTCATATTAAGTAAAATTTTAAGACTGGAAAGGTTTCCAGTCTTGAATATATAAAATCACCATTATTTTCTAATTAATAACATAACTGCCTATGTCAGCATTAATTATGCTGCTACATACTTCATTATGAATTGAGGCATTTTTCCTTCATCCTCATTTACACTTATATAAAAATCCACATTATATTCCTCTGCTAATTTTTCAATATTATAAAACAAATGTGACACATTTTCAAGATTTTCATCTATAATATTGAGTAATCCATCTACAAAAATCGTATCAATATCATAATCTTTTGAAAGTATGCCACACAAAAAACCATAAAAGCTTTCCATTTTTCTTAATTTAAAATCGCTTGTTACTACAAACCTAATTTCCCTATTTAATTGACACATAGGTCCTTTATCATCGTCTATATATACAACATGCCCCCTTCCTATCATTGCCTTTTCATTGGCCAAATTAATTAACTCCTTAGTCTTCCCTGAACCTCTTTTACTGCAGAATACATTAATCATTTTTACCACCCCTTTAATTTAATACATAGGTGCCATTCTCATAATCAAATTATATTTAAATTATATAATGTTCAGAATATTTTTTCAACATATAAATGAGAAATTCTTTTAAAAAAATCATTACATATTTTTACATTTTTCTTAAAATAAAATTTTCTATTTAAATTTCTTAATCCCAGGATAAATAATTTTAAAATCATTATTTTTTATAGAGTTTATGAATTTAACTGTATTTTTAAATACCTTTTTCATTTTATTTAATCCCGTGGAAGTTCTTATAAGCCTTTTCTTTGTATCTAGTGCAATTATCTTTTCATATACCCACATATTTCTTTTCATGTAGTTATATTCATTTTTATTTCTTTTATGCTCCAAAATGCCTGGTCCTGTAACTATTATACTGTTAAAATCTATAATAACTTCTATAGCTCTATAAAAATCAGAATAATCTCTATATATTATTGCATCTCTTATTCCTTCATTTACAAATCCTAGAGGATAGGATTTTGCAGTTATAATTTTTTCTATCACACTTTCTGTTTTATCCATTATAGATATAAGATCACCTTGGATTATACTAATTGGACTCAAATCTTTATTAACCTTATTAACTATTCTTATCATATTATGAGGTATATATACATTATTGTTCTTAGAAAAAATTAATAATCCTCCTAAAGTTGCCATATATTTTCCTGAATCTTTATCCATATATACTATTGAAGTATTCTCCATTAATTCTAGTTTATTTTCATCTGTCACATTTATTCCTTGAAATGAAAAATATTTATTTACCAGTTCACTATCTATGCAATTCAAATTACTACGGGGTATGGGACATGATTCTATACTTATGCTGAGATTTTCTTCAAGTGCAGAAACTATTTCTTGCTTGCGCATAGTATCGTTTGTAGATCCCCTTCTTATATAAAAAGAACCATTGTCCCTCATCTGATAGGGTTTTTGAGGGCCATCGTATATAGTTATAATGGCTATTTTTTCACCTTCATATTTAAAAATTTCCAAGGAAATTGGTATAGGAGGATCTATTCTGGAACTTATTATCTGCTGTATTTTTTCCTCATCAAAATTTGCTTCACCTATACCAAGTATTTTTTTTGTTTTATCTTCAACCCCTATTATGAGATAACCTCTTCCCCCTCTAGAATTAGCTATGGCACATACATCTTTAGCTAACTCCTTTTTTCCACCATCACTATCTATATTTATACACTGCTTAAAATCCAATTTAGGTCCTTCTATTTTTTTTAATAAATTAAGAAATTTTTTAGTATCCATAAAAATAACCTCAATATTTATATGTATGTATACTTTTAATTATACTCTATAAAAGTTAATTTAATTATAATCTATTGTTATTATTTTATAGATTTTTCATAGAATTTTAATTTACATATATAATATTATATTTACTTATGAGCTATTTTTCAAATTCCTTATTATGTAAATTTAAAACCCGTCATATTCCCCTTCCTCCAGCTATATCAAGCCATTACAAAAAACAATATTTTTCTAAAACATTGTTTTTTTATTAGAATATGGTATAATGAGCATAGAGTTTTACTCTAACTATAAATATTTTTTATATAATGTTAGGTCAAATTTTTTCAAGGTACTATATTCTCCTTAATCCTGGAGGTAGATTATCAAGAATAAAATTAGTCCTAGGTTTAAGGAGGTTTTTTTTATGACAGACAAGACAATTGTATGTAAAGATTGTGGAAAAGAATTTATATTCACAGAAGGTGAACAGGAATTCTACAAAGAAAAAGGATTTGAAAATGATCCTGTAAGATGTATAGACTGTAGAAGAAAAAGAAAAGCTGAAAAAAATAAAATGAGACCTAGATAATAATCTTAGGAGGGAATTTATCCCTCCTAGTTATTGTTTGTAAACAAATTCCATATAAATCTAATAATTATTTAATCTTGCATTACTAAATTAAATTTTTCTCTTTAGTATCCTACTTAAAGGCAGCGCTATAACCATACCCATCAAACTTTGAGCTATATTTCCAGGAATCTCTGCAGCGGATACCGCAAATGCTTTAACTAAACCTAAGTTAGCTACAAAATGCATCATTAAAGCACCTACCACATAATAGGCTAGTATCATCCAAATACATGCTATAATAAATGCAAATACATTATTTGCAAATTTCTCTCCATTATTTCCTTTTCTATAAGCAATAGCCGCAGCAATCCATGCCATGATTCCTTTTATAAAAAAGGTAAATGGAGCCCAAACAGCATAGGGTGAAAGAATATCAAATAAACACATTCCTACCGCTGCTGAAAAAAACCCTTTTCTTTTTCCTAGTAATATGGCCCCTAAAAGCACCATGCTGTCTCCAAGATGTACAACTCCTTTAAATATAACTCCTGGTGTAGGTATATTAATTATAGCTGTAGAAATATAAATTATTGCAGCCATAAGTGATACTTGAACCATATCTCTTACTTTCAAAGTATTAAGTTCTAATTTTTTTTGTTCTATCAAAAATATGCCGCCTCCTTTTTATAAATTAATACCATTATATTTTTTTTTACAAAAAAATCAAATGTACCCATACAATTTTTAAAAAACTACTTTTTATTTTAATAACTTTATAGATTAAAGGTAATACTATACTATATAACATTTATAATATATTTGAATTATAGAGCATAAAATACTAAACTAAACTATTAAGGAGTACTTAATATGACATTTTTTAAATGGCTCTGCAGCCTTATACTAATATTCCTATTTGTAGGTATAATACTGAAAGTAGGAGCTATATTTATAAATATACTGCTTTTAATATGTACCTTCATTTTTATGATAGATATATTTTTTATTAAAAGAAAGGACTTTAAGTAACTGTAAAACACACTCTTTTTACTTAAAATATTTTCATATACTTTCCTTTTTGCTAATGATATAATTTATTCTGTGCATAAGAGGGAGGTATATTTTTATGCGTAAGTTTATAAAAAAAATATCCACTATGAATGAATATAAATTTTATGGACTGTTGAATTGGATGAAAAATTACTATTTTATATTTATAGGTTCATGTTTCCTTTTATCAGCCATATATAACACTTTTCATTCATCTATTGTCCAAAGACAAAATATACATATGTTCATACTGGCATTAATATGTTTCTCTGCCTATTCAGATATACGGAAAGATATAAATACAATTTCATTTTTAATACTATGCACCCTATTTTTTATATTTATATTTTATATAAATAAGAATGGATATAATTTTTGGGGAAGAATGTTAAGATGGCAAATAAGCAGAACCATAGTGGTAAATTTAAATCCTATATTTGCTCATATACCTTTCAACGATGGTAGTTTCGCAAGAATTTACAAATCTGAAACTTTGACCTGGTTTTTTAGAATAGTCTATAATAACGGATTTGTATTACCTGTATTACTTGCCCTATACAGATCCGCTATAATAATGGATTTAAAAAAGATGGTGAGATACACTTTATCATCACATATACTACAGGTATTCCTGATAACACCTTTTTATCTTACCTTCCATCTGCAAGAGGTGTGGTATGTACTTAAACATCCTGATGGATTAGTCAGGCATTTAGCTACTAATGCTGCCGCTGGTACTACCCTTAACTGTTTTCCATCCATGCACACATCCATATCCTTTGCCATGTTTTTGCTTGCACTTAGAGAAAAAAATAAATTATTTAAAATTTTATTTAGTTTTTTCTGCCTCAGTATAATATATTCAACTTTATACCTAGAAATTCACTGGGTACTAGATGTTATTGCTGGAATGCTATTAGGTTATATAACTGTAAAGCTAGCAGATCTTATATTGAACAAAATTAAAATACCTCTAAAAAGACCTTTAGATATATTTTACTATAAAAATAGAAATTCTATATATGTGGATAGCTTTTATATAAGCAATATGAAAAATTAAATAGAACTTATATAGACAAATATATAATAATAAATAGGATTCATTGACAGATTATTTATATGCAAGTAATATGTAAAGTAAGGATAATTATATTTATGAAAGGATGATTCAAATGAGTAAGATTTTAGGCAATACTCTTCCTGCTGATGTTATAGATTTATTTAATAAAGAACTAACTACAGCTATAATATCAACAGTTACAGAGGAAGGCTTTCCTCATGCTATGCCTGTACATTTAATGTTTGCACCAGACCATTCAACCATTAGACTGGCCCTGATGAAAGTACATAAAACCGTGGCAAACATTAAAAATAATTCAAAGGCATTTATAACAATTTTAGAAGGACACGATATAGCACTTGGAATAAAAGGAAGTGCCAAGGTAATAAGAGAAACTATGAATAATAGTTCTGCTATGTGTATGGTTGAATTTAAGGTAGAAGAAATAAAAAGTGATACGACCCCTACAGTAATAGTTATGGAGGGTATTCGTAATATTCATAGAACTGAAAAGACTAAGCCTTTTTTCAGAGGAATGTTTGATGAATTATACAAAGGTTAAAGTTTAGTTATAAAGGCACCAAGTATTAGAAGCAATACTTGGTGTTTTTAAATTGAATTTTAATGTATTTAAAATTCATCTAAGGGGGGTATTATAAGCTTAGACTGAAGTTCATTCTGCTTAAAATATCATAAGTTGACATTAACATATAATAAAGTTAAAATCAGTGATGAAACTAATAAAAGAAGGAGCGAAAAGGTAGTGGCAGACTTAAAAAAAGAGATAGAAAGAAGAAGGACATTTGCAATAATATCTCATCCTGATGCTGGTAAAACAACTCTTACTGAAAAATTGCTATTATACGGAGGTGCCATAAGACTTGCTGGTTCAGTTAAAGCCAGAAGAGCATCCAAACATGCAGTATCGGATTGGATGGATATAGAAAAACAAAGAGGTATTTCTGTAACTTCATCAGTAATGCAGTTTAACTATAATAATTATTGTATAAATATATTGGATACACCAGGCCACCAGGATTTTAGTGAGGATACATATAGAACTTTAATGGCAGCAGATAGCGCCGTTATGGTAATAGATGCTGCAAAAGGAGTAGAATCACAAACAAAAAAACTTTTTAATGTATGCAGCCTGAGGGGAATTCCCATATTTACATTTATAAATAAAATGGATAGAGAAAGCAAAGATCCTTTCGAATTAATGGAAGATTTAGAGGATGTACTGGGCATAAAATCTTATCCTATGAATTGGCCTATAGGATCTGGAAAAGACTTCAGAGGAGTATATGACAGAAAAAAAAGTTTAATAGAAATATTTAATGGGGGTAATCATGGTCAAACAGCAGTGGAATCCATGGAAGGTAATGTAGAAGACACTATATTCAAAGACCTACTTGGAGAAAATTTGCATGAAAAGCTCCGGGAAGACATAGATCTTTTAGATGTAGCTGGAGACGAATTTGATTTAGATAAAGTTAGAAGAGGTTCTCTTACCCCTGTATTTTTCGGTAGTGCCCTAACTAATTTTGGAGTGGAACCTTTTTTAGAAGAATTTTTAAACTTAACCACATCTCCTCTGCCAAGAGAATCAGATGCTGGAGAAATTGATCCCTTTGATTCTAAATTTTCAGCTTTTGTATTTAAAATACAAGCTAATATGAATCCATCTCATAGAGACAGAATTGCATTTATGAGAATATGTTCTGGTAAATTTAAAAAGGGAATGGAAGTATATCATATGCAGGGAGAAAATAAAGTTAAACTCTCTCAGCCCCAACAATTTTTAGCCCAGGATAGAGAGATTATTGAAGAAGCCTATGCAGGAGATATAATAGGGGTATTTGATCCAGGTATTTATAGCATAGGAGATACCTTGTGTTCTCCAAATAAAAAATTTAAATTTGAAAGTATTCCTACCTTTGCCCCTGAACATTTTGCAAGAGTTAAGACTGTAGATACCATGCGAAGAAAACAATTCATAAAAGGCATTAGTGAAATCTCCCAAGAAGGTGCCATTCAGGTATTTAAAGAACTTCATATAGGCATTGAAGAAATTATTATAGGAGTAGTTGGTATACTTCAACTGGAAGTATTGGAATATAGAATGAAAAATGAATACAATACAGATATAAAAATAGATATATTGCCTTACAAGTTTATACGGTGGATAGAACATTCTGATATAAATTTAGAAAATTTAATTTTAACAAGTGATACTAAAAAAGTAACGGATTTAAAAGGTAGAAATATCTTGATATTTCAAAGCGAGTGGTCTATCAGCTGGGCTTTAGATCATAATAAAAATATAAAATTATCTGATATAGGCATAATGGAATAAAGAATTATTTTATGCTCTTACCTAATAACACTGCAATTTATAAATTAAAATATCTTCCGTATAAAACATTTACATTTTGTATATAAACCACAAAGACTATATTTAAGTATAATTTTCAATATAAATAAATTTCTTTTTAAAATATGTTTAGAAATATTGAAACAATACGATAAGATAACTAGAGTTTTTGTGAATTATTAGTGCAATTAATTGTAATGAGGTGAAACACGTGTTATGGAAGAAAAAATTATTACAAGTTAGTGAATTAAAACCAGGAATGATATTGGCAAATGACGTTGTTTTTGAAAATAAGGTTCTTCTGGGCAAGGATATTGCTATTACGGAATCCTCCTTAACCCAACTAAAACGCAATTATATGATAGATAAAGTAGAAGTGTACTTAGAAGGTGACTCTATTGAACCTTTAACCTTTAAAACAAAAACTGTAGAAGAAGTTGAAAATACCTTTAATGAATTTTCTTCTAATTTAGAGGATATATTTGATAAAATATCTCACTTAAAAGTTAGCGAAATAGATGAAATAAGAACTTTTTCAAAAAAAATACAAGAGGAATTTAACTCAACAGGTATCGTTATCAGAAACATAATCTTCTATGGTAGCGGAAAGAACAATATTTATAGACATAGTGTAAATGTGGCAGCTATAAGCTTTATACTGGGTAAATGGGTTGGACTTAATGAAAGGGAAATAAACTTATTAACCTATTCTGCAGTACTGCATGATTTTGGCAAAATGAAACTGGATAAAAAAATACTTCTAAAAAAAACCAAGCTTACCTCTACAGAGTATGAAATCTTTAAAACTCACCCTGTAATAGGTTATAATTTTGTCAAGGAAATACCTTATTTAGACAGTTCTGTATCAAGAGGTATACTAATGCACCACGAAAGAATAGATGGTTCAGGATATCCACTGGGTATTAAAGGTGATAAAATTCACAAGTTCGCTAAGATAATAGCTATCGCAGATTTGTTTGATAGAGTAAATTCCAATACCTATTCTAAAAAGATCAATGGCCCCTTTGATGCATTAAAGGTAATTCAGGAAGAAAGTTTCCAAAAATTTGATCATGCATATTGCAGTATGTTTTTAAATCATGTAATAACTTACTTTATGGGTGAAAATGTTATGTTAAATAATAAACACTCTTTCAAAGTTATCCAAGTTCATATAAACGATTTGACAAAGCCTCTCTTACTGGGGGAAAATGGGTTTTTGGACTTGAAAAAAGAAAAGGATCTGTATGTTACAAAACTTATCACATAATAAATAGAGTTAAAGAATAAATTTATTTATCTTTAACTCTATACTTCTACATAATATAACTTATTGAAATTTCAAACTTATATCCAAGGCCTTTACAGAATGAGTAAGACTCCCCATAGATATTATATCTACTCCAGTAGACGCAATATCTGCCACATTATTCTCATTCACATTTCCCGAAGCCTCTAAAAAAACCCTTTTATCTACGAATTCTACTGCCTTTTTCATGTGTTCTACATCCATATTGTCCAGCATAATTACATCCACCTTTGCATCAAGGGCTTCTTTAAGCTGGTAAAAATTTTCTACTTCCACTTCGATTTTAGTAGTAAAGGGGATTTTACTTTTTATTCTTTCTACTGCTTCTTTTATAGAACCTACTGCCTTTATATGATTATCTTTAATCATTACAAAATCCGATAAATTCAGTCTGTGATTGTATCCTCCTCCCATTCTTACAGAATACTTATCTAAAATTCTGAATCCAGGAAGAGTTTTTCTTGTATCCACTATTTTAACATCATAATCTTTCACCAGTTGAACTATTTTAAAAGTCTTAGTAGCAATACCGCACATTCTCTGCAATATATTTAAAGCAACTCTTTCCCCTTTTAATATACTATTAGAACTACCTTCTATATAAGCTATAGTATCTCCCCTTTTTACCTCATGTCCATCTTTTAGATATTTTTTAAATACTATACTGCTATCTAAAATTTGAAATACTCTCTCAGCCACCTCTATACCAGCTATAATTCCATGCTCTTTCGCAATAAACTTCCCTTTTGAAATCTCTTGTCCATGAAATAAATTATCTGTAGTAACATCTCCATAATTTATATCTTCTATAAGACCATTTTTGATCAGTTCATCAATTATTAAATAATTCAAATCATATCACCTCAAATTTGACGTACTAAACTACGTTCAGAATATTCTTCCACATAATTACTTCCTATAGAAGCCTTACTATCTAAAATTGATGTGACAATAGCACCTGATACCTGATACATATTATAAACTTCCATGGAATATATGTCACTAAAATTACAATTCTCAATTTCATATAAAACATTATTTATATAATCTAATACTTTCTTAAGTTTATCTACACTTCTAACTATGCCCGCCGTATCTTCCATGAAATTTTTTAGATTTTCCTTTAATACAGAAAAATCAATTTTCATATGTTCAGTTTTAAATCCATTAAATAAAGTTTTTATACCTATTTTATTCATATCCTCATAGTCTAAATACTTTTTTTGTTTCATTCTACAAGATATATCTACTGCAGCCCTTTTTCCAAAAACCAATGCTTCCATGAGAGAATTGCTTGCCAGACGATTAGCCCCATGTACTCCTGTACAGGCACATTCTCCTACTGCATAAAAATTTTCAATATTAGTTCTTCCATATAAATCTACTTTTATTCCTCCCATAAAATAGTGTGCTGCAGGAGTCACAGGAATATAGTCCTTATTCATTTCAATTCCTTGACTTTTACACTCAGAATAAATGGTATTAAATCTACGTTTTAAGAAATTCTTATCATACATGGTTACATCCAAATAAACATAATCAGTTTTAGTTTTATCCATTTGATCCTTAATAGCTCTTGCTACAATATCTCTAGGTGCTAGCTCCATTCTATTATCATATTCGCCCATAAATCTTTCCTCGTTTATATTTCTAAGTACAGCTCCTTCTCCTCTTACTGCTTCTGATATTAAGAACAACTTATCTTTCACATCTTTAGAATAGAAAGCTGTTGGATGAAACTGTATATACTCCATATTGTCCAAATTTACGCCTGCTCTAAGTGCCATAGCAATGCCATCCCCTGTAAGTATATCTACATTTGTAGTCTTTGAAAATAATTGTCCAATTCCTCCTGACGCCACTACACAAAATTTAGTATTAAAATAAAAAAACTTGTCATTATGGTAGGCAGTTATACCTTTATATATCTTTTCACTATCAACCACATCCATAGCAAAAATATCAGTTATAACAGTTATATTGGAAGCCTCTTTAACATTTTTTATAAGTATATCCATTATTCCTTTTCCTGTAGAATCTCCATGTACATGAAGTATTCTTGGCATGGAATGATTTCCTTCTAAAGATCTGTAAAAATTGCCTAGAGAATCTCTGTCAAAATCCACTCCCAATTCCACTAGACTATCAATTGCTTCCTGCGACTCATTTATAAGCACATTAACCGCATCTAAATCATTTACATAACACCCTGCATTTATGGTATCTTTTACATGAAGCTCCCTATTGTCATTTTTTATACTGGCAGCAATTCCTCCTTGAGCCAAATAGGAATCACAATCCTCTATATCTTTCTTACTCAAAATTACTATTTTCAAATCCTTTGGCAGCATCAATGCGGTATATAATCCTGCTATTCCTGCTCCAATTATAGCCACATCAAAATTTTGGTCAATAACAAAACTTTCATTATAATCAACTAGATATCTTCTCAATTTATATCCCTACCTTATTAATATAAATTTATTCAATACTTATCATCTTTTCAAGAGAACCTAGAGCCTTTATTCTTACATTTTCTGGAACAAAAACTTCATACTGCATATTCATCAAAGAATTATATACGTCCACAAGTCTTGTCATTTTCATATTTTCACATACAAGTCTTGGACTAAGTAAATAAAATTGTTTTTCAGGACTATCCTTTTTCATCTTGTGCAGTACCCCTATCTCAGTACCTATGATAAATTCTTTGCTATCAGAATTTTTGGCATAATTGATTATAGCGGAAGTACTTCCCACAAAATCTGCATTTTCCCTTATTTCCTCCGAAACCTCTGGATGTACCAGCATTTCAGCCTCTGGATGTTCCTCTTGTGCCTTGATAACATCATCTACAGTTATCCTTGCATGAGTAATGCAATGCCCTGCCCAAGGTATGATTTCCTTGTCAGGAATCTGTTCTGCTACATATCCTGCCAAATTTTCATCTGGTACAAATAATATTTTATTGGATTTTGAATTCTGCACTACTTTCACTGCATTTGAAGAAGTACAGCTTACATCGCTTACAGCCTTAACTTCTGCAGAAGAATTTACATAACATATAACTTCGGCTTCTGGATGTTTTTTCTTTTCCATTTCCAGCTGCTCTTTGGTTATAGAATCTGCCAAAGGACATCCTGCATATTTTGACGGAATTAAAACCGTTTTATCTGGTGATAAAATTTTAGCACTTTCTGCCATGAATTTTACCCCACAAAAAACTATAACCTTGTTAGTAGTTTCTGCCGCTGCCCTGCTGAGTGCAAGAGAATCTCCTACAATGTCTGCTATATCTTGAACTTCTGGCAGTTGATAATTATGTGCCAATATACAGGCATCCCTTTCTATTTTTAGTCTGTTTATTTCATTTACCAAAAATAAATCATCCATTGTTTACACCTCTGAATCCATATTTTATACATATAACTAAGTAGCTAACTCTTAAAATAATTAAATATTTTAATTATAAGATTTACCGTTCTACTGTATATACATCAGTATATACTATTTTTTCTTTTTTAACAATACATACGATAAACATAAGAATGATAATATTATTATCCCTTGTATTCTAATATGTATACGGAAAATTTATTCTTGGTCTAATCATAAATCGAGTATACCGTCAGATTTATTAAATTTAATTGAATAAGTTATAAACAATTTATCCATATTATCCATAAAAACTAATTTTTGAACAAAAAACAAGCACCTAAATAAAGGTACTTATTTTTAATATATACAATAATTTTGGGATTAGGTATTGTATTAAAATTATACCATACTTTTGCAACATTTTCCATGAACTTTAAAATTGAGTCTATTCCTAAGTGATTTTGTAGAAAGCTCAAGTAACTATTTTCTATTTCTCCCCTTATATATTACATTTTTTTTTAAAATTTCAAGGGAATCAAAATACTTGTTAGATTTAACATGGGGAAATGCTTTAATAAGTCTCGTATAAAATCTATTTTTCTTTATAAGATTTATATACCTTCTTTTAAGTTCAATTGTTTCTTTAGAAAAATTTTCATATTTCTTTTTAAATTCAAGAGCTTCTTCTAATATATCTTCACCTAATTCATCTGACTTTTCTCTTATTTTAATTCCTATTTCTTGAATCTTTTGTAATGTTATATTAAGTTTCAATATAGTCTTAATAGAAGCTATTAAATCAATAATAAATAAAATTATAATAATTACAGCACAAATTTGCACTAAAATATATGGAATTAAATTAATTATACCTGAAATAACAGGATGAACAATTCTAACGAGAAAAATACAAGCAATACCCCAAGCAAGTGAAAATTTCAAACATATATATCCTTTGATATTAAAAGGCATATGTGAATAATCCCACCATTTATTATAAAACACTTTCTCAAGTATAAGCCCAGTTATATATTCAAGCAGGGAAGTTATAAAAACAGAACCTATAAATAACAAAAATAAATTATTTTTAAAAGGAGCAAGACAAATTATAATTATAACAGCTCCAAAACCATATATAGGACACACAGGGCCATTAAGAAATCCTCTATTTATAAATCTTCCCGTATTAACTGCTGCATAAACAACTTCAAGGCACCATCCTAAAAATCCATATATGGCAATATAAAGTACTATATCATAGAATAAAAATCCTAAAATCGTTAAATCACGCATAAATACTCCTTAAATATACAATACTAAAATATACTATAGTAAAATTAATATTATCTATAGTATATTTTAGATTAATTTTTATAGATTATACGCACTTTCAAATCCAGTTTCCATTGCATTTCGTATTCTTCCAGGCTTTTCAGCATCTCCTATTACCCTTACTGTATAAAAGTTTGACTTTATTTCATCTATAAGCTCTTTGTTTGGACTTGTCCCTAATGATATGATTATATAATCAAAATCATATTCTTTTATTTCTCCATGAGGAAGTATTTCAAATATCACTGTATTATTTCTTATGCTGATTAATTTATGATTTGTAATCATTTCTACATTGTGTTTTTTTAACCTTCCCTGAACATCTGTTAAATTTTGAAAAAATACGCCCTCACCTATGTTATCTCCCATCTCAAATACAGTTACATCATTATTCTTTGATGCTAAAAATTCTGCAGTTTCAAGTCCTGTCATTCCTGAACCTATTACTGCTACTTTTTTATTATAAATTTCTGTTTTCCCTGATAATACATCCACAATAGTGAATACATTTTTTCCATGAATACCATTTATGGACTCAGGAATTATAGGACTTGAGCCTTCTGCCACAAATACAGCATAAGGACTTAGTTTCTTAATTTCATCAATGGTAGGTATTTTATTAAGCCTTATTTCCACTCCCAACTTATGGACTTGTAATTGCAAATAATTTATAAGCCATGATATTTTTTCTTTCTTAGGAGGTTTATTTGCCAGATTAAGTTGACCACCTATCCTATCTGATTTCTCAAATATTATAGGTTTGAATTTTCTCATGGCAAGTACCCTTGCGGCTTCAAGTCCCGAAGGACCTGCTCCCAATATTACTACCACTCTTCCATCTCCATTTTTTTTCATATTACAATACTCAAATTCTTTTCCTGCCTGAATATTTATACTACACTCTACAGGATTACCTGTAGCTACTCCACTAAACAAGGTTTCTATACAGTGAAGGCAGGATATACATAACCTGGATTCATAAGCACGGTTTTCTCTTGCTTTATTAGACCATTCAGGGTCTGCAAAATGAAGTCTTGCAGAACCCACAAAATCTGTACGGCCTTCTCCTATTATTTTATCTGCATAAGCTGCTTCTCTAATCACTGCTGCTGATATTACAGGAATATTAATTGATTTCTTTATTTCTTCTGCAAGGTACAGCTTCCACCCTTGAGAAAAAGATATAGGTTCCCAGGATACATTCATGGTTTCATAAATACCTGCACTTACATCTATTGCATCAACCCCTATTTTCTCTAGATGTTTTGCAATTTTAATTCCATCTTTCAAAAGTATTCCATCTTCAACACCATTAGTTCTTAAAAATTCATCTACGGACAGCCTTGCTATAACCGGATAATCTTGTCCACATTTTTCTCTTATTCCTATAACTATTTCTTCAATAAATCTCATTCTATTTTCAAAGCTTCCACCGTATTTATCAGTTCTTTTATTTGTATAAGGACTTAAAAATTGATTGATCAAATATCCATGAGCACCGTGTATTTCAACCCCATCAATACCCGCTGCCCTAACTCTACAGGCGGCATTTATGAAATCCTGTACTAATCCTTCTGCTTCTTTTGTAGTCATTTCCCTTGTTTCCTGGTGTACCACATTACATTGAGTTCTACTTGGTGCCATCATTGGCTTGTTACCGTTTACCTCACAAAAACCCTGTCTTCCCGGATGGTGAAGCTGAATAAATATTTTGCCTCCATTTTCATGTACAGCATCAGCCAGCTTTTTAAGTCCAGGTATATATTTATCATGAGCAGCAGATAATTGCTGTCTGTCAGCTACTCCATTTTCATCATTTACCCTTGTTACCTCTGTGATTATAAGTCCAATGCCACCTTTTGCCCTTTCAACATAAAAGGCAATCATCTCATCTGATACAGTAGCATCCTTATTATTTAGGCAATTTTCCATAGGTGTCATTACTATTCTATTTTTTAATTCTAAACCTCCAATTTTACCTTTGGAAAATAAGTTTTTATATATACTTTGTTCCTCAGAATTTTTCATATCTTTCATTATATTTTTTACCATGTCTTGAATTTTATTCATATAAAGATCATCCATAAAATTATCTCCTTCATTAGATTAAGTAATTCAATTTTAAAAAATATTCTAACTAATTATATTTTACTATTTTGTCAGGCTTCTGTCTATATATACACCTTATATAAACAATTATTAAAAATCTATTATATAGTTAACTCCACAATGAACTTATTCTCTTCAAACTATATCACGCTAAATTCTCCTATTAAATCTATGATTTTTGCCATGGTAAAGATTATTTGTCTATACTTAAATTTGAAGGAATAAAAGACTATTTTAGTTAAAACAAGAATATTAATAAAAAAGCACGTATTTATTGAGAGGATTTTATGAGAAAAAATAATTTTTATAAGTTTCAATCCAATAGACACTTAAGAACTAAAATAATTACAATAATAATTATAGTCATTGTAATATGGTTTGCAATAACCATTCTTCCACATTTTTTTAGAAATACTTATGTAGTAACCATTGCAAGTAAACAAATAAAAAGTCAGAATAATAAAGATATACGGTATATTATATATACTCAAATGGAAGATGGCACTATCAAGGCCTTTAAAAATGATAACAGCATACTAGAATTTAAATTTAATTCTGAAGATCTGTACAGGGGACTTATGATAAGAAGAAAATATGAAATTAAAACTTATGGATTTAGAATAATTCCTTTAGCATCTTATGAAAATATTATAACAGCTAAACAGACAAAATGAATTCTTGAAAAAGGGCACTAAATATAGTGTCTTTTTCCATTAAAATTACTTATCTAATGACTTTTCCCCACATACTTTAAAATCATATCCCATGTATAATAATGTTGAACTATTGTTTACTTTTTGATATTATAAATTTATTCTATCTGAACCTAAGAATCACTTTATAAATAAATTGAAGAGAGTAGGGATGATTGAATTGAACAGAAACCGTAAAACCACAAAACAAGAATTAATATATGTGGGCGCATATTTTTTATTTCTCTTAGTCTTTTGGAGTATATCAAGATTAATATTATCGCCTGCATTAGAAAAAACTTTACCTAACACCTCCCTTTCCTATGCATTATGCGAGGCAATTTTAAAAGGAGTTATTTGGATAGTTCCTGTATATGTTATTTTAAAATTGCAAAAACTTAATCCAATTTCATTCTTAAAATTAAATTCCAATATAATGAAAGGAATATCTTTTGGACTATTATTAGGTATTGCATTCTTAGTTATAAATATCGTAAAGACAAAAAATTTCAACATACATATTACCTACTCAGATTTTATAAATACATTTCTGGTAGTAGGTATCATTGAAGAAATAGCCTTCAGAGGATATATCATGCAAAAATTCAAATTATATGTGGGATTCATTGGTTCAAATATAATAACTAGTTTAATGTTTGCAATGATACATATACCTATATCTATAAATAATCATAATATAGATCCATTATACTTTGTACAAGTAGGAATTTTATCATTAATTTTTGGGTATTTTTTTGAAGAAACTGATTCCTTAATATGCCCGATTGTAATACATAGTTTATGGGATTTAAGTATGATATTAACACAAATATCATAGCTTACTTTTTTATCACATACTATTTCCTATTAGATAATTCATAGAAAAAAGACGCCTATATGGGCATCTTTTTTCTTGTCTAAATCATTTAATACCTAAATACACATCATATATCATTTATAGGAGATTTATATTTTTATGGGTTTATTTAAAACCATCTCTTACATATACTATATTACTATTTTAATAAAAAATCAATATATTTTTATTAATTTTATAATTTTAATATAACTTAATTGAAAAAATAGGATTATTTTGTGCTTTTGAACATACAATTATAATATTTTTATATAGACTTCTTTTTTAAGTAAGTATTCATTTTCCTTAACAGTTAAGAGCAATTTCATTGGCACTCCAGATTGCATTCATTATATTTGCACTCTCATTTGCATCACCTACAAGATATAAATCTGCTACCTTATCTCTCAGTTTATTATACAGTTCCCTATCCGCTTTAAATCCAACAGCAATTACAACGGTATCTGCATCTATATTTTGCTTTTTAAATTTATTATCAATTAAAATAGCTCCTCTATCAGTTACCTCAAGTAAAGAAGTTTCTGTAATAATATTTACTCCACTATTTTTAAGGAGATCAATAAGCATAATCTTATTCATATGAGGAACTGGTTTGCCGGCATTTAATATGGTATCTCTTGCCTCGATAATTGTAACCTTTTTACCCTGTTTTGCAAGATAAAGGGCCGTTTCACATCCTGCTAGTCCGCCGCCTACCATAAGTACATTTTCTCCTACTTGTTTACTACCTTTTAAAACCTCAATTACCGTTGCAACCTTATCCTTTTCTATCCCAGGCAAATTCAATTTGATTTCTTTAGCACCTGTGGCTATGATGACTACATCTGGTTTTTCCTTTTCTACAACTTCTTCTGTTACATTTGTATCTAAAACCAATTTAACTTTAAGTTCTTTCATTTCATTCCTGTACCAATCAAGCAATCTTCTGTCATCTATTTTGAAATCAGGAACTGAAGCCGGAATAACCTGCCCTCCAAGTTCCTTTGTGCCTTCATACATAGAAACTTTATGACCTCTCATAGCTGTTATTCTAGCTGCTTCCATTCCTGCCACTCCTCCACCTACAATCATAACTTTTTTAGGTGCAGCTGCTGGCTTCACTTCATAGTATCTCTCTCTTCCCGCTGCAGGATTTACTGTACAACTTAGTGGCCTTCCTTCAAATCCTCTTCCCATACATCCAGTATGGCATCCAATACAAGGTCTTATTCTATCAATTTGCCCTGTAAAAACCTTCTTAGGCCAATAGGCATCACATAAAAGTGGTCTTCCAAGCGTAACCATATCTGCAGCTTCATCCTCAAGAGCTCCTTCTGCAACATCAGGCATACCCATTTTTCCTGCAACCATAACAGGTATTTTCACAACTTTTTTAAGTTCTTTAGTATATGGAAGATATAATCCATCTTTTTGATACAGAGGTGGATGTGCCCAATACCAGGCATCGTAAGTTCCTAAATCCGCATTAAATGCATCATATCCTGCTGCTTCAAGAATTTTTGCCGCTTCAAGGCCTTCTTCTAAATCACGGCCCTTTTCTACATAGTCTTCCTCTGCAAGTCCTCCCTGTCCCCAGTCTTTTATGCAGCTTTTCACACTATATCTCAATCCTACAGGAAAATTACTTCCTACTTCAGTCTTTATTGCCTCAACTATTTCTATAGGAAGTTGAAGTCTTCCCCTTAAATCTCCCCCATATTTATCTGTTCTTCTATTAAATATTGACAATGTAAATTGATCAAGTAAGTATCCTTCATGTACTGCATGTATTTCAACACCATCGAATCCTGCCTTGTGGGCAATCTTAGCACCCTCTGCAAACTTTTCAACTATCCATTCTACCTCTGAGGTTGTAAGTTCCCTACAGGTAACAGTTGGATCCCAGTAATTCGGAACAGCTGATGCCGAAACAGGTTGTGAGGTTAGAAGTCCCCCCGGGGCACCACTTCTCCCAAATCCCATTGACAATTGTAGAAATATTTTTGAACCATAAGCATGAACTCTCTCTGTCATTTCTGAAGATGTCATAATAAATTTTGCAGGATTTATTGAAGTAATGGGCAGTACTCCTGTTAAAACCTTATCCAATTCATTTTCTACTTTTACTACACTAGTTATAATAAGTCCTGTACCGCCCTTAGCTCTTTCCACATAATAATCAACAGCCCTTTGATTGAAACAACATTCATTATCTACAAGTCCAAAAGCGCCCATAGGGGCCATTGCTATTTTGTTTTTTACTTCCATATTACCTATTTTAATAGGTTCAAATAAAGATTTGTTTTTCATAATAACTACCTCCTGTATATCTTGATTTTAAACAATCGTAAAGCTTTACAGCTGTTAGTTTACCTGTGTCTAAGGATTATCAATATTTTCCCTCTCTTTAGCTTAAATATACTCCAGTATATTATTTGTAAAACTACTTATATTATTAATAAAAATCCTCTATGGAAATCTTATCCTAAGTTTTAACTTTATTATATAACGCATAGTCACATATGTCAATTATTTTTCTGATTATTTAAGATATAAAATATATTACAAATATATTTTATATTTGTAATAGTCTAAATAATTTTCCCGACTTAAAAATTCAACTGACCTATTATCAATTACCTCATTAACATTTCATATTATCAAAAATTAGAAAAGACAGTTATTCTATCATAAAAATCTGTGTTTTAGATATTTTTTCACTAATAAATCCTTTTTAACTATGTCAATTAAAGGTATTTCATTATCAATAAATTCTTTAATTGAACATTTTAAAACCCTAATAGCTTCTCCTGTGAAAAATCTAATTCCAAAATATTCACATTCACATATTAGCGGTATTTTTTTACTTTTAATAACACTACCACAAATATTTCAAAAGGAATTATCTGAGCTGCAGTAAAATATAATGTCAACACATCCATCGGGAATTACCAGGATAAAATTCTCCACACTTTCAGTAACTTTGAATTGATAAAATACAGATATAGTTTTATTCAATACATCATTTTTATCTAATTTCACCTCCATATAGTTTTCACACTTAATCTCAAATCCTAGCTGTAAAGGTAAGTAGTTATATTCAAATAATCTGGTATTTTCACTTATGTTCTTTTTCATAACTAAATACACTTCTCTTTTACATAAGATTTTACGGCAAAATAGCTAAGTGGTATTTTTAGTATTATTTTATTAATAAAATAATACTTTTAATAAGCAAATGTCAATAAAATATCAAAAACATATTCATTATGTTTAAGATAACTCTTATAATATTGTTACAATTTAAATAAAAATACTCATAGATTATACAAATCCATGAGCAGCATAACTTACTTTATATTTAATTTACAAATATCATAAGCCCATTTTCTAGCCTTTTCTACATTTTCTTCTCTATCATTTTTAAGAGGATCTTTAAATTCAATTTGCCCTAAAAATTCATTTCCCTGAAGTTTATCTTTCATATTTTCAAAAGTTTTTCCATTAGCTCCTCCATTACAACTAAATAATGCTATCTTTTTATTCTTTAAATTTGTGCTCTCAAGAAAACTTCTTACAGCAGGAGCAAAAGTCCATGCCCAAACCGGAGTTCCTATAAATAAAATATCATAATTTTCAACATTTATATCATAGGGTATAAGTTCCGGTTTCTCTTTAATTACAGACTGTTTTCCTCCTATTAAATACTTCATCTTGCTGTGGGAATCTATATCCTTTTTAGGCTTTATCTCTAAAATATCTGATGACAATTTTTCTGAAATAGTCTCAGCTATCAGTTTTGTATTTCCTTCAAGAGAATAGTATACAACTAAAATTTTACTTTCCATAAACATATCACCTCATACTTTAAATTTTATTCTATATTTACATTTTTCACATAAGGTATTCTCAAAATATTTACCATAATATCTTTCCTTTGACTTTGATTTACACTATACATTCTAAACATGATTTTAGCTTCAGAGTCCTTATTATTTTTATTGTAATGTCTATTAACTTGAATGTTAGATATTCTTACTTTAGAATTTTTCAATATATCAAGTACCGGATCAATTCCATCTAGAGATAAGACTACTTTGCCTAAACAATGAGCAGAATTTTTTTGTACTCTATTAAATATTTCAAGTCCTATTACTATAAATATAGTAGCCCCTATACCAGGTATATACATACCCGCTCCAATGGCTATGCCAATTCCAGCAGTAGCCCATAGTCCCGCAGCAGTAGTCAGTCCTCTTACAAATTGATGTTCCACAATTATGGTACCAGCTCCAAGAAAACCAACTCCACTTACCACCTGGGCCGCTATTCTACTCGGATCAATAGAAACAGAAGGGATTTCTAAAAAATCCTGAAAGCCATATTTAGATACCAGCATAATGAGTGCACTTCCCACAGCTACAACAAAGTGAGTTCTGAGGCCTGCCTGCTTAAAACGACTTCTTCTTTCAAATCCAATTAAAGCTCCAAGTACTCCAGAAAGTATCAATTTGAACATCATTTCCCACTGATCCATAGTTATCCTCCTATCATAATATTATAGATTTTATTATAATATATATTTTCGCTAAAATATATATATTTATGGAAATAACTTGAATATATACATTCCTGTTTAAAATCAGAATTTCATGTCTACTTCCCTTCCTTGCAATATTTTAATAATTGTATGAAAAAAACCATCAATAAAATATTATGATACATGATATATTTCATTTTTTGAAAAAATATTATATAATTATGAAATGTACAAAATAAAATATACTAGTTTTTACTGACATTAAAATTATGGATCACTAAAGACTAAAGGGAGGACTTCTTTTATGGATCTTTTTAAAAAAAAGTCTCTAGATCAATTAAGAGATAGTGTTAAAAAGACAAACTTACAAAAAAATCTCAGAGCAAAAGATATAGCTGCATTAGGCATAGGGGCTGTAGTAGGTGTAGGTATATTCGTTGCCACAGGCGAGGGAGCACACTCTGCAGGACCTGGAATTATACTCTCATTTATATTATCTGGAATAGTGGCTTGTCTATGCGGACTATGTTATTGTGAACTTGCCACTATGTTTCCTGTAGCGGGAAGTACATATTCTTATGCTTATATTGCTTTTGGAGAATTTACTGCTATGATAATAGGTTGGTGTTTAACTGCAGAATATCTAGTTGCAGTCAGCGCAGTAGCCTCAGGATGGTCAGGAACCTTTAGAGGAGTTCTAACCTCTGCAGGAATTACGCTTCCTAAAGCCATAGCTGCGTCACCAAGTAACGGTGGAATAATCGACGTACCTGCAGTTGCCATAATATTAATTTTAACAGCACTTCTTTGTTATGGCATGCAGCAAAGCTCCAAGATAAATAATATTATTGTAGGAATAAAAATACTTATAATTCTTTTATTCATTTTTTTAGGAGCATCGCATATAAATGTGTCTAACTATAAACCTTTTATGCCTTATGGCTGGAAAGGAGTTTTCACCGGTGCAAGTATGGTGTTCTTCTCTTTTATAGGATTTGATGCCATTTCCACATCTGCAGAAGAAGCAGTAGATCCTAAAAAGGATGTATCCAGAGGAATAATATTATGTCTTATAGTAGTTTGTATACTTTATGTTCTGGTAGCTGTAGTTCTTACAGGAATAGTTCCTTATAAAGAAATAGTTTCAGATAATGCAGTACCTGATGCCCTTGGAAGGATAGGAATTAACTGGGGTTCAGCATTAGTTGGAGTTGGTGCTATTGTAGGAATGGTTTCTGTAATGCTTACAATGCTTTATGGACAGGTTAGAATATTCATGGTTATGTCAAGAGATGGATTGATGCCTAAAATTTTTTCTAAAATCAACAAAGTTCATAATACTCCAGTTAAAGCAACTATAATAACAGGGATTATAGCTTCTATTATAGCAGGTATATTACCACTTAGAATAATAGTTGAATTTTTAAGTATAGGAACTTTATTAAGCTTTATAATTGTATCTATGGGAGTTATCTATTTAAGAAAATCCATGCCAGATATTGAAAGAAAATTCAAATGTCCAGGTGTACCATTTACACCTATAATAACAGTATTATGCTGCTTGCTACTTTTAATATCAATGCGAAAAATAACCTGGATTGGCTTCCTCATCTGGTTGTGTCTGGGACTTATAGTCTATTTTATCTACGGAAGAACTCATAGTACAGTTCAAAATGAAAATAATGGACAGTGAAATTGCAGAAATAAATAAAGATAAAAATGGCGTTGTAACCTCAACTTTATTAAATAATTTAGTTCACAGATTTAAAATCTTAATAAAAAACAAAATGGTCTAGTCCTGCCTTTAAATAGGACTAGACTATCTCGTTTCATATAAAAATTTATAAACCGTAGTCAATATTAATTTAGGTAATATATTAAAAGAATAAGGTTTATATACTCTTTCCGTCCATTTATGTGCATCTTTACCATAACATCCATAATTAACCGAGGGTATATTCAATTTCTTTATTTTATCTACAGGTATGTTATACATTTCCTCCCAATTGGGGAAATTGTCCATTAAATTTTTCAAAGAATTAAGATCATCATCTATCTTTAAGTAACTGCTATCTGATAAACTGGGAAAAAACTGCAGCATTTTGAATTCTTCACTACTTTCCTTGGAGATTTTATCTATACATTCCTCTATCTTTTTTATAACATTACGTTCATTCTTATCTTTAATTTTCAAGGTATTATGTGGACAATAGGGTGGAGCGAAAAATATTACAATGGAAGGCTCTCTATTACTGCTTAGCTTCCAAAGTTTCTCTACTATATTAAGACAAATTTCCCTTCTATCAATACCCTTTTTGGTTAAAGTTTTAGTTAAATTGCTTATTTCCTCATCTACTTTACATCCATGCCTACTTTTTACTTTCCCATATAATTCTTTATAAGTAATTACATTACTTTTCCACGGTAAAGGACTATATTTTTCCTTTGTTAATTTGCAAAACTTTTCATATTCTGTATTAACCTTAGAAATAATTTCACCAAAGGATTTTTCTGCTATGTTTTTTAAATTATTTATTACTTTATTCACAGAAGAGTTGTGTACAAAATAATTAAAATAAATAAATGTAGTAAAAGGAGTCTGTACATCATATCTTTCTTTTAAATCTTTATATTTTAAAACGGAAGGTGGAAGAGTATACTCTCCTCTATATTCATCACACAACTCTGTATTTAAATCTATATTTTTTATTAATTCTGCCCCTATCAAATTAGAATTTAGTCCTTCGAAATATTGTCCTACATGAGTTTCTTTTCCCACAATATAAAAGCATGGAAGAAGTTTACCCACTGCACCAGCATAAACATACCTGGTATTGTCCCCTGGATATAAAGGACAAATATAGTCATTGTTTATAGCCAAATTATATTCCAAACCGTATTTTTCTTTTAAATAATTCAAAGTATCCAAAGATTCTATAATGCCCGTATGTTGATTTTCCTCTACAGGATTTGCCATGAACAAAATATTCCCACTAAAATTCTTAATATTTTTGCTCAGCTCTTTAAGAATCACAAGATGAACAGCCACTCCACTTTTCATATCTGCAGCTCCCCTGCCAAATGTCCAATCTCCGCTATGTAAATCATTTTTTATTTCTTTTGGTAAATCTAGTTCCTTCAATTTTTCATTCAGACTTTTACTGTCAAAAGCATATTCTGCCAGTCCTCCAAAATTTTCTATGCCTACAGTATCTACATGCCCATGTAAAATTACAGTTTTATTTGAAGAGCCTCCTTCTCCTCTTAATAACGCAAAAACATTAACTCTTTTATACGCATCTTGATTAAGAGAAACTTGAAAAGTATATTCTTTATGTTCTTTAAAATATTCCATATTGTTTATATACTCGCTTATTCTATTACATATATTTCTTTCTCCTATGGAATTATTAATACTTGGTATATTAATCAATTCCAAAGTTAACTTTTCTATTTCCTCAAATAAATCCTCCAATTAAAAACCTCCTTACTTTTAAAACATTTGTATTTATATACACATCTTTAAACAAATTTTCTTTTAAATATAGGGCTAATTTAAAGATCCAAATGAACTTTTAAAATTTTATTATAGTATTTACTCCAGCATTCTTTTACTAACATTTGTAATATGCCACTTCTATTATATGAAGCTTTTTGTGTCAAAGAAATCTTATCCCCTATCTTAGGCAATATATTCATTTTGGCCTCCTTAAATAACCCAACCTCTCTATATATCCACATCTTTTCCTTCATACACACTACTTATAATGTACCCCATATGTTCTCTAGTTACTGAAACAGGATTTACTCTTGTTGAGCCTAACAAACTATTATCAATTAAAAGCTGAAAATCCTTTCTAAAATTTTCCTCCAGTATACCTGCTTCCTTAAAGGACAGTGGTATATGTAATTCTCTCTTAAGTTCTTTCACTGCCTCTATTATATCTTCTCTATCAATTATCTTTGAAAGATACCTTAATTTTTCCGCTACTAATTTATCTTTCGAATTATACTGTAGTACGTAAGGTAAAACAATAGCATTAGCAAGACCATGAGCCATATTATACCTGCCGCCAAAAGCATGAGAAATTCCATGTACCATTCCTAATCCCACATTGGAAAAAGCACAGCCTGCCATACACTGAAAATTGTGAACTTTTTCTCTGCTTACTATATCTTTATTTTTATAAGAATATGGTAAATATTTAAAGAGCCCCTCTACAGCACCTTTCGCCATAACTTCAGTAAAGTCATCCAGAGCATTGTTTGTATAACATTCCAGAGCATGAGTCAAAGCATCCATTCCCGTTTCAGCTACTATATTATGCGGCATAGTCATTGTTAAATTCGGATCCAGTATAGCCACATCTGGTATTAGTGCTCCACATTTTATGCCTATTTTTAAATTTTTTTCTTTAAATGTAATAACAGATACTTTTGTAACTTCTGTACCCGTACCAGAAGTAGAAGGTACAGCTATAAATTTAACCTTGCTTCTATATTCAGGCAGTTTCTTTTTTAACACATTACTAAAATTTATATCCTCATATTCATAAAATAACGTTATAATTTTTGCAGCATCTATAGAAGATCCTCCACCTATAGATATTATAATATCCGGTTTAAATTCTTTTACCCTTTCAAGACCATTTAATACTACCTCCGTATCCGGATTCTCAGTAATGCCACTGTATATAAAAACCTCTCTATTTGCTTTCTCTATCATATCCTTCACCATAGAGATAACTCCACTTTTAATCATAGACTGTCCACCCGTTATAATAAAGGCCTTCTTAAATTCCATGTTCTTTATATACTCCAAAGACCCTTTTCCTATAATAATAGAAGTACCATGAAATACTAATTGTTTCATTTTATTTATCCACCTTTCTAAAGTAAACTATACTAAATTCTTTATCTACTAACTTTAATTTATATATTTTAGTAATTTAAAATTATATACTTAGTTATTATAATAAACTCTTAATATTAGAATAGATTATATAGGAATACTTTAAAAAAATAAAGCAAATTTTTATATTTTATTTGTATTATAAATTAATATTCAAAGAAATATAGACAAAATCCTTCATAACATGTTAGAAACATTTATAATTCAATAAAAATAATATTTATTTATAAATATTATTGTAATTTTATATGCTATATGCTAATATATTAGCAATAATTTCTTAATTATCTATTAATTTTAATAAATAATTAAGTTATTTTATTTTTAATTGTTGTATACAAATACAAATACATTGGGCCCAAAATACTTGAATAACTTGACAGACTAAAAATAAATGGGGAGGCTTACACATGAAAAGTTTAAAATCAAAATTCGCAGCGGCCATATGCGGTACCTGTATTATAGTTTTATTTTTCTCTATAATTATATCCTATGCTATATCATATAATGCTTTAAATAAACAAATTACAGATAAAACACTTATTACATCCCAAAAATACTCTGAAATCATAAATAGCTGGTTAAGTGTGCAGGGGAAATTTTTAGAGGATATTGCAGATGATTTAGAAACTAACCCAAACTTCAACAGGGAAGATATAATATCATATATGACCCACAAAGCTAAAACTAATTCATACGTTACAGATGTATATATAGGTTTTTCAAATAAAGATTTTTGGGATGGTTCAGGCTGGATACCCCCCGAAGGATATGACTGTACAGTAAGAGACTGGTATAAAAAAACTATAAAAAATAACAAATTAACTTATTCCGCTCCTTATCTTGATGCAATAACCAAGAAAATGATAATAACTATTGGAAAACCCTTATCCCTGGATGGACAAGTTGTTGGAGTGGTGGGAACTGATATATATATAGATACGGTTACAAAAATTATTGAAAAAGCTAAGCCCGTAAACAACAGCTATGCCTATTTGTTTGATGATGAAAATAATATTATAGTACATCCTAATAAATCATTTAAACCTACTGAAAAAGAACTAAAAAATATCAATAACGTTATGGAAGGCAATTATAAACAAATACTTAATAACAGTAAAGTAAGTACGGGAATAGTTTTAACAGACTACGATAAAGCAAAAAGATATTTCGCCTCAGCTGAAGTATCATCCTCAAAATGGACAGTAGGCTTTGCCATTCCAACTGTTGAATTTAAGAAACCTTTAAATAACTTAATATATGCATATATAGCAATAACTTTAATTTTTGTAATTATATCCATAATATTTTCCTTAGCTTTTGGAAATAAGATAACAAAGCCTTTAATAGAATTATCAAAAATAGTAAATAAGACCAAAGATCTGGATTTATCTCCTAGCAGTATTGATTATAATTATGTCTTAAAATATAAAGATGAAGTTGGTACAATAGGAATCTCTATAAGAAAATTAAGAGAACAACTTAAAAATATAATTATATCTTTAAAGAATAATTCTGATGAAGTTCACAGTCAGTCGGAAAATGTATCTTCCTCCATAAATAAAACATTTAAAACAATAAAAGAAATTACTAATTCAATGGAAGCAGTGGCAAAAGGTTCTACAGACCAGGCACAAGAAGTATCTCTAGGTCTTGAAAAATTAAATATTTTATCAAATAAAATAGATAAGGTTACAAAAAATTCTGCAGAAGTCATTGAGTACTCCAAAACCACAGAAAAAATCAACAAGGATGTGTCCTCTGCAGTACGAGAACTTTATTCAAAGCTTGATGAAAGAAGTAATGCTGCAAAAAAAGTTTCAGAAAATATATCAATTTTATCGGATAAATCAGATTCAATCGGAAACATAGTACAGACTATAGAATCCATAGCAAAACAGACCAATCTACTTGCATTAAACGCAGCTATTGAAGCAGCCAGTGCTGGAGCATCTGGAAAAGGATTTGCTGTTGTTGCAGAGGAAATCAGAAAATTGGCAGAACAGACCTCCAATTCAACCCAGGAAATAAGTGATATGGTAAATGAGATCCAAATTCAAATTAACAATACCAAAGCCAATATGGATAAAACACAGGAAATGAGTAAAACTGCCAATACTTCCATGGTTCAGTCAGAAAAGTATTTTGAAACTATGAGTACATCTATAAACAACATGATATCTATAATAACTGAACTGAACAGTGAAATTACAGAAATAAATAAAGATAAAAACAGCGTCATAACCTCAATTGAAAATATATCTGCTATATCACAGGAATCCGCTGCAGCATCTGAAGAAGTTTCTGCTTCAATCAAAGAGCAGGAGATATCCTTTGAAGTAATAAATACCAGTACTCAAAAGCTTAAGTCTATTGTGACTGAATTAAATAGCTTAGTTCATAGATTTAAAATTTCTTAATAATTTAAAGTATATTATTATATTTATCAAAACACAAAATAGTATAACCTTGTTAAAATCATGGTTATACTATTTTTTCTTATTTGTCTGCAGCATCTCATGGCACTTTTGACAGGGAAATTTATTTAATATACAAATATCCATATTGCAGTTATTTACTTTTTCAATATATTCTGCTCCCCATTCTATAATCTGAACCATTATTGGAATAAAGCTCTTGCCGATCTCTGTAAGAGAATATTCCACTTTTGGTGGTACCTCCCTATATACCTTTCTATTAACAAGTTTATCCCGTTCCAATTCTCTCAATTGTTGTGTAAGTACACCTCTTGAAATTGTAGTCATCAATTTCTGTAATTCATTAAAACGCCTTGTCTTATCTTTAAGAATCCACAAAATTGATAATTTCCATTTTCCCATCAATATATTTTGAGCTACAGATACAGGACAAAATTTAATTTCATTATCCATTAATACCCTATCCTTTCTCAATAGTCTATTTTTCATGACTATGTAATATAAATATGCGTACTTGTATTATATAACATACGTATTATACTAATAATAAGCAAAAAAATCAAGGAGGTATATATAATGGAAGAGGTAATAAAAATTTTCAAAGAAAATGGATATGGATTTCTAGCTACAGTAGAAGATGGAAAACCTAGGGTTAGACCCTTTGGTTTCATGTTTTATGAAAATGGCAAACTTTATTTTTGCACCAGTAATACAAAAAAGGTGTATGAACAATTAATTGAAACTCCCTATATAGAGTACAGTGCCACCTCTAAAGATATGGTTACGGCAAGAATAAGTGGTGAAATTGTATTTGCAGAAGATATAGATAAAAAGCAAAAAGCATTGGATTCATCAGAACTTGTAAAAAGCTTGTACAAATCAGCTGATAATCCTATCTTTAAAGTATTTTACATTGAACATGGCTCAGCATCAATTTCCTATCTAACAGGAGATCCCTCTAAAGAAATGAAATTTTAAACCATATTATTTTTTAAATTCCAAACAATAGACCCTCTTAATAATATAGTCAATTATTAAGAGGGTTAAAATCATTATAATTATCCATTTAGTTCAGTTAAGACGGCATATCCATCTGTTATCTGAATTTTAGTTATACCACAATTATCTATACGAAAACGCCAGGATCCTGCCCTGCCCATACCAAGCAAGTGTGCTACAATATTTCTTATTAAGCCTCCATGGGTAACAATTAAAACAATACCCTTTTTCTGTTTTTTGATTATATTATCAATAACATTTGCCGCCCTTTCCTGCACATCCTTTATACTTTCTCCCTGTGGAAAAATAAATTCCTCTTTTTTATCTCTCATCCATAACTCATACTCCTCTGGATACTTTTCTTCAATTTCCTCTAAAGACAGGTTGTCCCATAACCCAAAATTAATTTCCTTAAGTCCTTCATCGTAAATTATATTTTTGCTGATAATCTCAGCAGTTTTTTTAGCCCTTTTAAGTGGACTAGCCACTACAAGATCAAAATTTATGTGTTTTAGTTTATCTCTTACCCTCTCAGCCTGACTAATTCCACATTTATTAAGTTCTATATCTGTCCAGCCTGAATATGTTCCCTTTCTATTGCTGTCAGTTTGTCCGTGTCTTATCAAAATCAATTCTAACATTTATAAATTTCCTCCATAACCTAAAATGATATAAAAAACTTTCATCATTTATTTAATCCTTACCGGTATGCCAGAAATACAAAAGTATACTTTTTCTGCTTCTTTTGCTATAATCTGATTTACACTACCTGCCAGTTCTCTAAATATTCTCCCCAGTTTATATTCCGGCACCAGAGCCATCCCCACTTCATTGGTAACCACAATAAAAGGTATGGATGTATTCTTTGAAATATTTATAAACTCCTTTATCTCCCCTTTTATGTATTCTTCAATCTCTACTATTTGAGAAGCTTTAATCTTTTCAATATCCCCACATTTTTCTAACAGAAGATTGGAAACCAAATTCGTTATACAGTCTAAAATTACCCCGGACTTTCCAGGAAGCATAGGTATTAATTTGCTGTGAAAATCCTTATAAGCCTCCAGTGTATCCCAATTAGAGGGCCTTTGCTCTATATGCTTCTTTACTTTAAACTTCATTTCATCATCAAAGGGAATAGAGGTGGCCACATATAAAATATCACCCCTAATTTCCTTTGCCAGCCTTTCTGCATAGGAACTCTTACCGCTCCTTGCCCCGCCAGTTACAAGAATCAATTTTCCCATGCCTTATCTCCTTTCAAAACTGTAATTGTGCATTGTGAACTGTAAATTGTGAATTCTAAAATACATATCCCCTTGGAGTTATCATTTTGCCTTCCTTTATAAAAGTATTGCTATTTCCAACAACAACTATGGACAACATATCAACTTCATCTTCACAAAAAGTACACAAAGTACACAATTTTACTTTTTCATTATCCCTTAAGGCATTTCTAACTACACCTACTGGTGTAGTCCCATGTCTGTATTTTCTTATCAAGTCAGTACATTCTTTTAAATAATAGGGTCTTCCCTTACTTCTGGGATTATAAAAGGATATCACAAAATCTCCCTGGGCTGCAAGTTCAACTCTCTTTTTTATTAGATTATAGGGAGTCATTAAATCACTCAAGCTTATATAGCAGCTATCATGCATAAGGGGTGCTCCAAGTAATGCCGCCCCTGCCACAGCTGCAGTTACTCCAGGTACAATTTCTACAATGTGATTTTCTTCCTTCACCTCTAAAATTAATCCTGCCATACCATATATTCCTGCATCACCTGTACTTATTATAGAGACTATTTTATTTTGTGACAGTTCTAGTGCCTTTTTACACCGTTCTATTTCACCTCTCATTCCTGTTTGAACTATTTCCTTATCCACAATTAAATCTTCAACTAACTTAATATATTTAGTATAGCCCACAATAACTTCGCTTTCCTCTATAGCCTGTTTTGCCTTCAATGTCATATGTTCTATACCTCCAGGTCCTATACCTACTACATATAATTTGCCCAAATTTTTTCACCTTCTCAATAAAGTTCCTGATCCTTTATGTATTTAACTAGTTCTTTTTGATCATAAAAAACATCTTCATATATTTTCTTTTTTCTTTCAATTATAAAAATATATATTCCCTTATGTAAAGCTGCTTTAATCTTTTCTTCTGTACCCCCCTGAACTCCACTGTCCTTTAATACTATCGCCCCTGCATTATACTGCTCTATAAATCCTAAATTAAGTTCATAGCCTATAGGCCCTTTTATGGCAATAATATCTTCTGTGTTTATGCCTAGCTCAAAACAATTTTTTATTACCTCCATTGAAGGCAAAACTCTATGGACAATTCTATTTGAAATGCCCGAGCAGATAAATTTATCTATATTTTTACTGCCTGTGGTATTTAAAATAGTACTACTTGTGTTCTGAAGTTCTTTAATGCCTTTTATTTTATCCATTAATTCTTCATAATCATCAACAAAAATTATCTTATCTTTATTTCTATACTTATCACATACAGAAGGTCTCTCATATCTCAAATAGGGTATATGAAGCTCACTGCATAATTTCTCACAATTACAGGATATATCCAGGGCATAGGGATGGGATGCATCTACCAGAACTTTTATATTATTTTTTAAAAACAGTTCTCTTAATTCATTAAGGGTCAATGCCCTTGTATTTAAAACTTTATATTTATAATTAGTAAATAATTCTCCACCATAGGCTGTAGCTGTAGAAATTAAGATATTATCAGTAAATCCATTGAGCCCCTCCACTATATTTTTTCCTTCAGAAGTGCCTGATATAAGTCCAATCATTTATGCTCACCTTTTCTGAACGTGTGGGTAAAATTTTTATTATAGAGTAAACTCTTTTTATATTTACAATCTATAAAATCTCCCACCAATATTTGTGCACATTTTGCGATATTGGCTTTTTTTACTTTTTCACATATATCATCTAAAGTTCCAATTATAGCCCTTTCATCTTTCCATGAAGCTTTTTCAACTACAGCAATTGGAACATTCCTTCCATATCCTTTTTTTAATTTTTCCACTACTTTATCAATCATACCAACTGATAAAAATACAGCCATTGATGCCCCGATACCCGCCAATTTTTCTATATCTTCTCTATCAGGCACCGGTGTTTTTCCCTCCATTCTTGTAAGAATTACAGTCTGACTTACCTCAGGCAGAGTAAATTCTTTTTTTATGGCTGCAGCAGCTGCTGTAAAAGAACTTACCCCTGGAATAATATCATATTTTATATTTCTTTTATCTAATTCATCCATCTGCTCTTTAATAGCGCCATAAATAGAAGGATCTCCTGTGTGAAGTCTTACTGTTAACTTATTCTCCTTTTCAGCTTTTTCTAATATCTGAATTATCTGCTCTAAATTCATAGAAGCTGAATTATATATACTTACCCCTTCTCTACAAAAATCCATATGTGTACTACTTACCAGTGAACCTGTATATATAACCACATCTGCTTTTTTTAAAAGTTTTCTTCCCTTTACTGTAATTAAATCCACATCACCGGGACCCGCTCCAATAAAATAAACCATATTAAAATATTCATCTCACTTTCTATGAGCTATTATTATAGACATATATTCTTTGTCCTTTAATATTTCATCTTTATTTCGTGTAACCCTCTGCCCTTCTCTGCCGGCTTTTTTTACACACACATAATTAAAGCCTCTTTCCTCCAGATAATTTACTATTTGTTCTTCTTTTTTATAGACCTTCATTATCACCACATTTTTTTCATCTCTTACAGCATCCAGCCTGTTTCCAGGAACTATTAAAAGAGGTTCGTCCCCTATAACTAAAGCCTCCTTTGCAACACTGGCACAAGCACAAAAAGATGTAATCCCAGGAACTGTTTCTGTGCTATATCCTTTTTCTTCAATATATTTTAACAAATAAATATAAGTACTATATATCAGTGGATCACCAATGGTCAAAAAGGCCACATTTTTTCCTTCTTGTATTTTTTGCTCTATGACCTGAAAAGCTTCATATATTTTTCCCTCTTGCTGCTCTCCCCCCATTGGAAAATGCTTTACTATTATCTCTGAGTCTTCTCTTATAAACTGTTTTGCAGTATCTAATGCAATACTTCTGCCACCTTCCATAGAACTTGGTGCCACTATAACCTCACACTTTTCTATTACCTTCAATGCCTTTAATGTCAATAATTCACTATCCCCTGGTCCTACCCCTACTCCATATAATTTAGCCATGCTGAAACCTCCATTACTTTTTTCCACTTAATATATAAATTGAATTATTTGAAAATAACATAAAACCCTTATTCTTTGTTTTACTTATGGTCACTTGAATACATTCTGTTTCAAATTCCAGTTCTTTTAGTGTCTTCATGGCCTTATAAAGATTATCAATAGTTATAAAATTCATTACAATTTTTCCACCCTTTTTTAACTTTGAACAGTACTTGATAATTATATCTTTAATGTCCCCTCCGCTTCCCCCTATAAAAATAGCATCAAATACTTTTTTTATAGAAGGTTCTACCGAAAGTGCATCTCCTTCTACTATGTTGAGATTATAAGCTTTAAATTTTTCCTTGTTTTTCTCCAGTATTTCAAGGGCTTCCCTATCTCTTTCAACAGCCGTTACACTACCTAAAGGACTGCATTTACTCATCTGTATACTTAGGGAACCTGTCCCTGCACCAATATCCAGTAATGTATCATCCTCTTTAATTTCCATTTTTGCTATGCTTAATATTCTAATCTCTTCTTTTGTCATAGGACAATTTCCTCTTATAAATTCTTCATCTTTTATATATATCATTTAATATCCTCTCCATTTTGAACCACCACTACACATAAATTGCTGTAACTACCTCCATACATTTCCTCTTCAGTTCCCTTTGAAATTTTTTCATCTTCATAGGACAGATTTTCACCTACATATACCAAAGCTCTGATATGATTTTTTATCAGTTGACTACAAATATAATTAGGGGTATTATTCTTATCTGTAAGCCATATAGACAGCTTATTATTTCTAACTTCTTCAATAAATTTTTCATTTCTGCCATGTAGACTGCACAATCTGGCATTTTGCCAGGACTTTCCTAGTTTTGACATTAAATATTGAAAAGAACTTATGCCCGGTATTACCTGGAATTCTCCATTGAAATTTCTATTAAAATATTCAGTGATACCGTAAAAG
Source organism: Clostridium kluyveri DSM 555 (assembly GCF_000016505.1). Classification (NCBI taxonomy): domain Bacteria; kingdom Bacillati; phylum Bacillota; class Clostridia; order Eubacteriales; family Clostridiaceae; genus Clostridium; species Clostridium kluyveri. The sequence goes on along the minus strand of NC_009706.1, from coordinate 719,707 downwards.
CAGGGATCTCCCGAAGCTGCCACAGAAATATCTTTATCTTTGTTATTCTCTATGAATTCAAATATTTTCACAAAGGAATTAAATATAATTTTCTTCTGCTTTATGTAGTTTAAACTTTTTAGAGCCCTTCCAAAGCCAATGATTACATGGCAATTTTCCATAATTTTTTGTGCTTTAGGCAGAATATATTCTCTTGCCCCGGGTCCAATTCCAACAATATAAATCACAGCATCTTACTCCTTTTAGTTATTTTCATCTATTTTACTTCTTCCATCCCACAAAATTCCACTTGCCATACAATACATGATTACCTCAGCTTTTAAAGCCCCATAAGTAAAGTCTTCTATTCTTTTTTTTATCTTATAACCTATTCTCTCATATATATCTTTATATTCCTCACTTATAATCTTCACTGCACCTTCTGTGGTTTTTTCATTATATACAGCTTCCACAATTTTCTTATCTGCTCCCATAAGTGCAAGTTCAAGAGCCATAACCTCAAGTCTTACGTCACATACCCTGCTGTGGGTATTAAAGCATCCAGCAGCAATTTTAGAAAGCTTCCCTATATGACCTACTATGAGTATTTTCTCTATTTTATTTTCCACACAGCACTCTAAAGCAAATCCAACATAATTAGACATTATAACGGATTTTTTTATGTCCATCCCTAGTTCTCTTGCCTTATCTTCCCCCATATTTCCAAATAAAAGTATCAGATCCTTGTACCCGCTGGCAACCTTTTGAGAAATTTCAAGTTTTACAGATTCTTTTAATGCTTCCTCAGACATAGGTACTACTATTCCCGTAGTACCTAAAATAGATATGCCCCCTACTATATTTAATCGTGGATTAAAGGTTTTTTTTGCGATTTTCTCTCCTTCTGGAACGAATATAGTTATAGTAACCCCTTTCCCTTGTGGCAGAACTTTCCTTACCTCTTTTTCTATCATAATTCTTGGCACAGGATTTATTGCAAAGTCACCTTTTTTAACATATAACCCTTCACCTTTGACTATTCCTATGCCTATACCTGCCTTTAATGTATATTCCTTTTCACTTTTTTCAGCCCTGGCCCATATCTCAATTCCATTTGTTACGTCCGGATCATCTCCACCATCTTTTATTACGCAGCACTCCACATAGTCTGAACCCTTTTTTACACTTTCAATATGCAAATCCAGTTCAACATTTTTAGGTGTATTTATGCTTATATGCTCTAAATTTTCCTGTGAATAAAGCATTTTAGCCGCAGCCTTTGCTGCAGCTGCAGCACAAGAACCTGTAGTATAACCGCATCTTAACTTTTTTCCTCCACAATTTATATATAAATCAAACATATGTATCTCCTTATTTCCTATTTACCAACATATATAAAAGGGCATTTACAATTGCCGCCGCCACTGTACTGCCTCCTTTTCTTCCTCTTACCGTAATCATGGGTAGTGTAAGTTTTTCAAAATCCTTTTTTGATTGTGCCGCACCAACAAATCCTACAGGAACCGCTATTACAAAAGATGGATTGCACTTTCCCTCTTCAACTAATTCTTTTAATTTATATAAAGCAGTAGGAGCATTTCCAATTACAAAAAAGTTTATTCCCTCCTCTGAAGCTCTTTCTATGGCTGCCATAGAGCGGGTTATTCCTCTGTCTTTTGCAATTTGAGCTATTTCATTTTCTGCCACATAGGATACCACACTGCAATTCAAAGTTTTCAGTGCTCTTTTATTTATTCCTGCCAAAATCATATTTGTATCTGTATAAATTGTAGTTCCTTCTTTCAAAAGTTTAAGCGCATCATCTATAGCTCCAGGTCTGATATACAATAAATCCTTATATTCAAAATCCGCAGTGGTATGTATTACTCTTTTTATTATAAGTAGTTCTCTATGAGTGAAATTATTAGGTCCTAATTCCTCCCCAATAATTTGAAAACTTTTTTCTTCAATTACCCCTGGCTTTTTAATATAATCCATGAAACTTTCACTTCCTTTTTATAATAACTAGATACTTCAAAAAATCCATATTCCCGAAAAAATGCACATGGGCATAAGCTGCCAGGGTATTATTTTTCAAATAACCACATCTCCATTTTTTTTGTTTTCCATCATAGGTATCCTTAATCAGTGTATATATTGTATTTTCTTTCGTTTTTACATAGGATTTATGGAATTCATGACAATTTATTTCCATACCTTTGGGCAATATATAATTATCAGTTTCAACTTTGATTTGTGCATATCCAAAATTATAGAGCTTTGTACTCATATAGGCATTTCCTTTTAAAAATCCAACCATACTTCTATGCTCTATACTTTCCATTAAATACATAAGTCCCCCACACTCTGCATAACATCTTGTGCCTTTATTCAATGAAGTATTGATACTTTCAATCAAAGTCTTATTGTCACTTAATTCTTCTTTAAATATCTCTGGATAGCCCCCTCCAAAATACAAAAAATCTATATTCTCAGGCAAGTTTTTATCACTTAAAGGACTAAAGTATTGAACTTCTCCAATCTCTTCTAATAACTCCAAATTTTCCTTGTAGTAAAAATTGAAAGCTTTATCCTTTGCTACTGCAATTTTTAAATGTTTCCTTTCTATATGATAAAGATCCTTAAATTGCTGTGTTTCTAAAAAATATTTTAGTAATTCATCAACATTTACATATTTTTCAAGCAATTCACTGCACTTTTCAATTTTTTTATCCAGATCTATTACTTCGCTGCTTTGAATAAGCCCTAAATGTCTGCTTTTCAACCCTAATGTGTCATCTTTAGGAAGGTAACCAAATACTTTAATCTTTCCTTTAAAGGTTTTTTCAATTATGGTTTTTAAAAGTTTATAATAGTTTTCATTTATATTATTTAAAATAATTCCAGCTATATTTACTTGTTCAAAATTTATAAGTCCACTTATCTCCGCACACAAGGTAACACTCTGAGCCTTAGGTGCAAGTACCAGTACTACAGGAATTTTTAAAAGTCTGCTTACTGAAGCTGTAGAGTATTCTGAATTTATACCCTTTCCATCATAAAGGCCCATTACCCCTTCAACTATGCCATAATCTCCGCTGCCCCTTGTATAAGAGGCTTTCACCCCTTCTTCACCCATTAAATATAAATCTAGATTTCTGGAAGCTTTTCCCGTTATATATTCATGAAATGCCGTATCTATGTAATCGGGACCTATTTTATATCCCTGGACCAAAAATCCTCTTTTTATAAGTGCCCTCATAAGTCCTAATGTTACTGTAGTCTTTCCCCCTCCACTGCTGCTTGATGATATAATTATGCTTTTCATATTTTTACTCCATAAATTTACTTTTTACATTCAGTATCTCATATACTTTTTTCATATCCAAACTACTTCTCACAATATCAGCTAATTTATCAATTTCCCCATCTCTTAAATTCTCATAAACTTTTGAGTTCTTATGTTTTATTCCTCTTCTAGACCTTAATGTATTCATTATGTACTGTCTAAGCTCAGCTCCATCAAAAATTCCATGAATATATGTACCCATAACATTTCTCCCGGGATTAATGGCTCCTTCTTTAAAATTGCAGCTGCAGCCATTTTTATCAGTTATCTCTACTAAAGGTTTTGCCTTCTTGCCATAATTACATGACCCCATGTGGATTTCATATCCATAAATATCAATGTTCTCAGTCAGCCCGCAAACTTTACCCTTAACTCTTGTAGTTATCTTTTCTTTTGCAAACACAGTACTCACATCTAAAATATTCATTCCTTCCACAGCTTTAACTTTTGTCTCCACCCCCAAAGGATCTTCTATATATGTGCCAAGCATCTGATATCCTCCGCATATTCCAAATATAAATCCATCTCTACTTGAATACTTTTTAATTTTATCTTCTATTCCTACTTTTCTTATATAGAGTAAATCTTCTATGGTATTCTTACTTCCCGGTATTATAAGTAAATCCGGATTTCCAAAATCATCTGCACTTGTTACATAACGCAGTGACACATCTTCTTCAATTTTTAATGGATCCATATCCGTAAAATTTGAAATGTGAGGCAGCTTTATAATGGCTATATCAATAGGCGCACTAATTTTTGTATTAAAATCCACTGCACTGTCCTCATCCTCTAAAGCCAGCCTAAAATATGGTATCACGCCTATAGAGGGTACTTTTATCTTTTCTTCTATCATTGATAGACCCGGCTTTAATATATCCACATCTCCTCTGAATTTATTAATAATGGTTCCCTTTACCCGACTTTTCTCCTTTTCAGTCAACAGCATTATGGTACCTAAAAGTGAAGCAAATACTCCCCCTTTATCTATATCTCCTACTAAAATCACAGGGGAATCCACCATCTCTGCCAGGCCCATATTGACAATATCATTATCTCTCAAGTTTATTTCCGCAGGACTTCCGGCACCTTCAATCACCACTATGTCAAATTTATCTTCCAATATCTCAAAGTCCTTTTTTAGCATGGGTACAAATTCCTTTTTCATATTATAATATTCCCGCGCACTGGAATTACAATAGACTTCGCCCCTTATAATAACCTGGCAATTTTTATCTGTAGTAGGTTTTAAAAGTATAGGATTCATATATACTTCTGGTTCAAGTCCTGATGCATACGCCTGAAGCACCTGAGCTCTACCCATCTCTCTGCCGTCTAATGTAATATAGGAATTTAAGGACATATTTTGAGATTTGTAGGGACAGACTTTAAAGCCATCCTGCTTAAAAATCCTACATAAAGCCGCGACAATTATACTTTTGCCCACAGAAGAAGCAGTACCTTGAATCATAATTTTTGGCATTCATATTCCTTCTTTCTGTGAAACTTATAATCATATTTTGAATTTATAACATCTTGTATATGAGATATATAAATATCCTGAAACTCTTCAATTTCCCCCAATCCATGAATATAAGCTTCTACCTGAAATCCAAGTCTTGTTAAAATATTTTTCCAGGAATCTTCTTCATCCCCAGCCATGTCCACTAAGGCATGGTTTCCTGCTACCAGCATAAGAGGAATCAATTTAATTTTTTTATGTTCTTTTTCGGTAAAAGTATAATTTTTAGTTATATGGTTAACTACATTGTTAAAATCAGGGTAACCTTCCACATTGGCAATAAACGAGTTATTAAATCCCCTTTCTCTTAAAACAAGCTGGAGACAGGAATAACAGGCATTAGCCCAGTGGGTACTGCCATGGCCCATTAATATGCTTAAATTATCCTTTGGAATTATGTTTTCAATTGCATCTGCCATGACACTATAATCATCCGGGATTTCTTCATCTATTCCCTTATAAAACAATACCGGCCTCCCAATTTTTATTTCTTCAAAACTTCCTCTATATCTTTGAACTACTCTTACAATAAAATCATATTCTCCTCCAGGTATTATATGAAGCGGCTGTACAATTACCTTTTCAAACCCTTCATTTTTTAACTTTTCTAGGGCATCTCCCGGAGTATCTATCATTATTTTATCTCTTGATTTTAATGTACTTATTATTTTATAGGCGGTAAAAGCTCTTCTTATCTCATAGCCATTAAATTTTTTTCTTATTTTATTTTCAATAATATCAATGGTAAGTCTCCTTGTATTTTCATAAGTTGTTCCAAAACTGATTACCAAAATTGCCTTTTTCACATAATCACTTCCTAATCCTTATTTTGCTTAAATTGTAAAAGTTTTTTAATCATACCTTTTGTTGTAAATTCATCACTTATAAGGCTGGATATACTGTGCTTTTCCAGTTCTTTAAAGGTAATAGGCCCTATAGCTATATTGATTTTTCTACGAAGCTTATCTAATCCCACCATATTTATCATATTCCTTACCGTAGAAGGGCTTGTAAAAAACACCACATCTACTTCGTCAAAAGCTTTCTCACCAGACATTTCTCCCTGTACCGGTTCATAAATATGTACTTCATCTACCTGACACCCAAAATCAATTAAACTTTGTGCTATTTTTCCTCGTGATAGTTTGGAACAGGGTATTAATATGCTGTCAGATTTTTTAACCTTTTTCATAAGGGCTTCCTCTAAATTTTTACTTGAAAATTCTTTAGCCCTCATATCCGCATATATACCATTTTCCATTAAAGTCCTTTCCGTAGCAGAGCCAATTACTGCAAATTTCCCTTTTACATTTCTTATATCATATCTTTTTTCTTTTAGATAATTAAAAAATATATTTACACTATTTACACTGGTCATAACTATAAAGTCATACCTGTGAAGTTTATTTAAATAACCATCCATATTTTCTGAGGTATTTAAAATTTTTATTGCATTGATTTCCGTTACCTCTGCCCCTAATTCAATCAGTTTATTTTTAACTTCATAAGATTGTTCCCTGCTCCTTGTAATGCACACATTAGTGCCGTATAATTCCATATTATTATACCAGTTTAAATATTTACTAAGAGAGACCACTTCCCCAACTACTATAATACAAGGTGCTTTAAGGTTCTCACTTTTCGCCTTTTCCACTATATTCATCAAATTACCCGTCACCATCTTTTGTCTTGAGGTTGTTCCTCTCATTATTACTGCCGCAGGGGTATTTTTATTTTTCCCATTTTCCATAAGTTTTCTAAATATTTCTCCTATATGCTCCATTCCCATAAGAAAAACCAAGGTTCCCGACAACTTGGAAATATATTCCCATTGGAGACTTGTTCCTTCCCTGGTCATAGCTGTAAACACGTGAAAACTTCTTGAAATGTCCCTATGGGTAATAGGAATTCCACCATAATTTAAAACAGCTATGGCAGATGTAATTCCTGGAACAGTTTCGAAGGGAATATTCTCTTTGCTTAATCTTATGCCTTCTTCTCCCCCTCTTCCAAATACATAAGGATCTCCTCCTTTTATTCTTCCGACTATATGACCCTCTTTTGCAAACTTAACAAGCATATTATTTATTTCTTCTTGAGATCTATAGTGGCATCCTGGTTCTTTTCCACAATAAAATATTTTGCAATCCTCATTTAAATATCTAAGTAAACTTTCCCCTGAAAGCCTGTCGTATAGCACTACCGTACATTCCTTTAAAACTCTTACTGCCTTTAAAGTAACTAATTCTTCATTTCCAGGTCCTGCCCCTATCAAATATACTTTTCCCATAGCAGATATTTACTTCCTTTCACTTTAATTAACCACTTATAATCTTTTCTCCCAAACTCTCTCCCAGTGCAATATAATCCCATTTATCGCCACATACATCTTTTTTTATGAGTTTATTACCCACTTGAAAAATACCAGTTATATTGAGAATTTCACCTTCAATTACGGAATACGCTCCCACTGGAGTGTGGCAGTCACCTTGAAGCTTTTTTAAAAAGCTCCTTTCTGCTTCAACACCCATTCTTATGTCTTCATTATCAATTTTCCCTAGAGTACTTGCATATTCACTATTTTTTAGAATTTCTACTCCTATAGCCCCCTGGCCCACTGCAGGAATAAATTCAAAAGGATTAAAATATTCTGTTATAATTTCTGACATACCCAGCCTTTTAACTCCAGCTGCCGCGAGAACTATACCATCCAATTTTTCTTCCTTCATTTTTCTCACTCTTGTTTCTATATTTCCCCTTATAGGAACTATTTCTATATCATGTCTTAAATTTTTTATCTGAACTGCCCTTCTTATGCTGCTGGTACCTATTACGGCTCCCTTGGGAAGATCTAAAAATTTTATACCTTCAGGGGATATAAAAACATCTCTTACATCTTCCCTCACAGGCATTGCAATTATTTCAAACAAGTCCAGTAATTCATTTGGCATGTCTTTCATACTGTGTACTGCTGCCTGGGCACGTTTTTCTATCAAAGCTTTTTCAATATCCTTTACAAAAACGCCTTTTCCTCCAATTTTATCTAAAGATACATCAAGTTTTCTATCTCCTTCAGTTCTTATCAAAACTTTCTCACACTGCATCTTAAATTTTAAAGCCAATAAGTCTATTACATAGTCCGTTTGTACTAATGCTAATTTACTTTTCCTTGTAGCAATTCTAAAACTCAAAGTATTACCTCCATAAATTATTCTGCTTTTATCCCGGATACTCACTACCGATCTCCTGAACAAGCTCCTCTTTACCAATGGTTTCAAGTTTATATATCTTGTAATTTAAAATGCCTTCGATATTTTTTATGGCCTTATCCACAGTTTGTGAGTTTTCATAGATTATGGCAAGACAATCTCCCGTATGGGCACCTATAATACCAAGTCCCCCTGTGAAATCTTTAATGTTTATAATCTCAGGTAATATACTATATTTAAGCCTACTTTCATTTCTCAATATGCTCTCTGTAGACGCCAAAGCCATATCTTTTAAATCCTTCCTTTTTAGTCCATTTTTAAATATTTTTATCAAATCATCTACATAGTTTGAAGGTTTAGTTACCCCCCTGTTAAACTCTATAGTATCCACTCTTCTATTTCCTTCAAATACTATAAGGTAAAATTTAAAATATTCTCCTATGCTTTCTTTAAAATTCCCTCTTTTATAGTCAAATATAGTCATGGTATGAAATATTATACTGTCTGTAGGTTCCACCTCAATACAACAGTCTATTAATTCCCTTTCATTGAATGATCTGTTGAAAAGATCTAAAAGTGCATAGTAAGTGGCACAAAGATCTGCAGTACTACTTGCAAATCCCTTTCCCTTTGGAATTTGAGAAGTTATAACCATATCCATATTTTTTTCATAAACGTCATAATTCCATCTTTTTAAAGCATTTTTCATAAACTGCATGCTTTTTGGATAATTATATTTAAATACTGGACAATTACTTTCAAATAAAGTTACTCTGGTAAAAAAATTTACAGGACAGGATATTAATACATCTTTCCCTTTAAAATTTCCCTGTATCATTTCACCTATGCTGCCTGGATAACTGGCAGTGGCCTTCATGTTTTCCCTCTTTTCCTATTTACCCAAACATTATAATTATGAATCGTGAATTGTTCATCGTGCATTATATATTTCCTTTCCTATACATAAAGTCATTCCCGATAAATTAAGTTTGTTAACCAAAATTTTACCCCCTGAAAGTTCAACACAAGGTTCACATACTGCTTTTACACCAATATGACCCTCTACAAATTTACTCCCTTTATATTTATGCTCAATGGATTTTATATCTTCCCTGCTGAAAGTTTTAAACTGTGCCCCAAAAAATTTCCCCAGTTCTATAATGGCCTTTTCTTCACTTTTAATGTTACAGGATGTAACTATTTTAACAGCTCTTTCATCTATATTGTATTCTTTAAGTTTTTCTCTTACTGTATTTTGCATAGCTTCAATTGAATAATCTTTTCTGCAGCCAACTCCAATAATTACATTTTTTCTTATAAGCTTAAGCACAGCCATTTTGCCGTAAGTATTAAAATAGTTTAATTTATTTGTTACATACACAACTCCACTGGCAGTTTCTAAGTTGTCTCCATAGCCTCTTGGAGTATGAATAAGATTTTCCTCATCTTCAAAAATAATATTTTCACCATTTACCATAAGGGCTGAAATGCACTTTGCATCACCCATATTATCTATTATAAGATTATTTTCCTTTGCAATAATATCCGGTGCCTTTAAATTTAAGTTGTCCGTTGCAGTGGTGATTATGTCCTCTGCATTTATTATTTTAGCTATTTTTTTTGAAAGTTCATTGGCACCGCCTAAATGTCCACTTAAAAGGCTTATAACATATTTACCCAGTATATCCACTACAATAATGGCAGGATCCTCAGACTTATTTTTTATAAAAGGTGCAATAGCTCTAACCGCTATACCTGTGGAGGATACAAAAATTATGGCATCATAATCTTTCATAAGTTTCTCTGTAAGTTTTACAATATTAAAATTTTCAATTTTGTTTTTAGAAAATATATGTATGGGAATAAAATCCCCTATCTTCTTGCCAATTACATCTCCATATTTATTTAAACTAATTAGTGCCACATTCATACTTAAGTTCTCCTATAAAAACCCCTTAATTTTTAATATTCTATACCTTCTCTTGCCAGTATACCCTTATCCATATAGTGTTTTATATTTTTCATTTCTGTTACAAGATCTGCTTTTTGTAAAATTTCCTCCGGTACATTTCTTCCAGTCAATATAAGTTCCATATTATCTGGTTTCTTATCTATAAGCTTGATAATTTCTTCTACAGAAAGAAGTCTATTTGAAAGTATAGCCATAACTTCATCCATTATTAAAATATCACAGGTATTATTTTCAAGAGCTTTTAAACAAAATTCATAAACTTTTTTCACTTCCTTCTTTAACTCCTCTTTTTCACAGTCATTTAATGTCCAAAAAAAGCCCTTTTTCTTTTCAAACCTATATATTTTAAAATTACCTTCCAGCTTTTTTGCACTTTCAATCTCACCTGTTCTAGATGTCTTAAGGAATTGAACCATGCATACCCTATAATTATTTCCTGCAGCTCTCAATGCCAATCCCAGAGCTGCTGTAGTCTTACCCTTTCCATCTCCTGTATATATTTGGATAAAGCCTTTTTTTAATTTACCCATATTTATTCCATCTCCTTTTTAAACGGAAATTTTACTTGTTGTTATAAAAAAATCTAGCATACAGGATAACTATTCCTCTGAAAATGTCTTAGAACAGTTAACAATTTTTCATTGGAAATTCTGTCTTTTATTGCAAATCTTATAAAATTTTTATCAAGTCCTTTAAAATTACCAGCTTTTCTTATGATTATTCCTCTATTTATACAATAATCATATACCTGCTGTTCATTTACATTTCTTACTTTACATAATACAAAATTTGCACAGGTTGGAAATACTTTTTCTATAAAATATATTTTTTTAAGTTCTTCTGTCATGAATTGTATCTCCCTATTAACTAACACAACAGATTCATTAATATAATCTAAATCACTTAAACAATATTTGGCGGCTATTTCTGCAAAACAGTTAATATTCCATGGATTTTGTCTATTCTTTATTCCATCTACAATACTGCTGTTTTTAGTTATACCATATCCAAACCTTATACCCGGCATAGCAAAAAATTTAGTCATTGCTTTTATTATAAAGATACTTTTATACTTTTCTATTTTATCCATAAAACTAAATTCGTTTTTTCCTGTAAACTCAATAAAGGTTTCATCTAAAATAATTACCTTATCATTCTTTTCGCAAAAATCCAATATGGGTTGAAATTTTTTCTTGTCAATTACCCCTCCATTTGGATTATTAGGATTTCCAATTATAATTGAATCCACTTTCCCCATTTTATTCATTATATCATCATAATCGATTTCCATCTGAGAAGATAAATAAGAAAACTCAATCCTGCAATTCCATCTCTTTGCATCTATCTCATACTCTCCATAGGAAGGAACAATAATAAGTATGCTTTTAAATAGACTTATAGATAGATCAATGAGTTCAGAGGCACCATTACCTAAAAGGACGTCTACATTTTCACATCCAATATATTCTTTTATATATTTTATTAGATTCCTATATTGAATATCGGGATAAACTATCATATTTTCTAAAGCTTCCTTTATATTTTTCAAAAAAACTTTAGGAATTCCAAGTGGATTAATATTAGAACTATAATCCAATAATTTTTTCCCTTTGAAAACTCCCTCCGTGTAAATATCTCCTCCATGAATCATAATCTTTATACCCTCCTTTTATCAGATTTATCAACTAATAGCTAATAATAAATCAATCTCTTCTAATCCACCTTGCTACGTCTATTGCATGATAAGTTATTATTATATCTGCTCCCGCTCTTTTAATGGATGTAAGGCTCTCAAGTACTATGGCTTTTTCATCTATAACTCCAAGGGCTGCTGCAGCTTTAATCATGGCAAATTCTCCACTTACACTATATGCCGCTATAGGATTATCAAATTTATCTCTTGTCATTTTTATTATATCCAGGTAAGGTAGGGCAGGCTTTATCATAACTATATCCGCTCCCTCATCAATATCCTCCTGAATTTCCAGCATAGCTTCTCTGCTATTTGCAGGATCCATCTGATAGCTCTTTCTATCTCCAAATTCAGGGCAGCAATCTGCAGCTTCCCTAAAAGGTCCATAAAAAGCAGATGCATACTTGGCACTATAGGCCATAATACTTACATCTTTGTAGCCATTTTCATCTAAAATACTTCTGATTGCCCCTACTCTTCCATCCATCATATCAGAAGGTGCCACCATATCAGCTCCTGACTGTGCATGGGAAAGAGCTATTTTAGCTATATACTTTAATGTTTCATCATTATCTACAGAATTATCTATTACTATGCCGCAGTGTCCATGGCTAGTATATTCACACATACAAACATCTGTAATAACCCAAATATCCGGTGCAATTCTCTTTATTTCACGCACTGCTTTTTGAACTATACCTTCATCATCATAGGCTCCGCTGCCTACATCATCTTTATAATTTGGAATTCCAAAAATGATTACACCTTTTACTCCTGCTCTGACTATATCCTCCACCAATTCGTCAAGCCTATCCACAGACCAATGAAAATTTCCAGGAAGAGATTTTATTTCTTTCTTTATATTATTTCCTTCTACAATAAACAAAGGATAAACAAAATCTTCTTCATTTAATACTGTTTCCCTTACCATACTCCTTATTGCATAATTTTTCCTAAGTCTTCTATATCTTTTAAACATCTTTTTACCTCCAGAATTGATATATCCTTTCATACATTAACTTTTACTTATATTGCCTCATTAATAGATACTTTTATGTTTCATATATAGTAACATAAATTGATATTTTTATATATGTGTTTATATAACAAATTTTATTATTAGTAACTACAATTCTTAATTTGAAATACTTATCCAGAGTCATCTCAGTGCTTATCTTCCACTTTGAAGAAGGTGGGAGTATTAGCTAATTGCCGCCTTCGGATGAAAATAATGAATCACATAATTTTCACATAAATATTTGACATTTATACAACAGTTTTTGCTGATAATTCTTCAAAATCTTCTATGAAGAGATATATAATAAAATTTAAGACAAGCAGTACTGACAAAAATAAATTAATATCAAAATATGATGAAGATTTTAAACATCAGTTTAATAATTTTAATGCAGCCACAGCTGAAATGACACCACAGGATATATCAAAACTAAAACAAGATTCCGCTGTAGATTATGTGGAAGAAGATTACATAGTAAAAATGTCAACAGTTTCTTCAGTTAAATCCTCCACTTCAGTTACTAACTGGGGTATTGATGATATAAATGCATCCCAGGCATGGGCATCTGGACTAACAGGTGAAGATATAAAAATTGCAATTATAGATAGTGGAATAGCATCACATTCAAATCTAACCATTGCAGGTGGTAAAAATGTTATAAGTGATTCCTCCTCAACATCTTACACTGATGAAAATGGACATGGTACACATGTGGCAGGCATTATAGCAGCCCAAGGATTAAACGGAGGGGTTAAGGGAGTAGCTCCAGATGCTTCTATATATGCTGTAAAAGCCTTGGATTCTGATGGTGAAGGATATACTTCAGATATAATATCTGGAATAGATTGGGCAATACAAAATGATATGGACATAATATCAATGAGTCTTGGCTCCGATGAATCTTCTACTGCATTAAAAAATGCTATAGACACAGCCTATAATGATGGAATACTAATTGTAGCAGCTGCCGGTAATGATGGTAATACCAGAGGTACTGGAACAAACATTGAATACCCGGCTAATTATTCTTCTGTTATTGCAGTTGGAGCAGTAAATTCTAACAATACCAGGGCTAGTTTTTCCTCTACGGGAAGCAAACTTGAAGTAAGTGCACCAGGTGTTGATATAGTAAGTACCTATTTAAATAATGGCTATGAAAAAATGAGTGGTACATCAATGTCAACTCCTTTTGTAACTGGAGACTTAGCACTATTAAAACAGAAATATCCAAGTTACACTAATGTACAATTGAGGCAACTACTGGACAGCAATATAATAGATCCGGGAATATCAGGTAAAGACTCTCTATATGGTTATGGTTTAATAACAGCTCCAACCAGCACAACTACTACAACAATATCAACTCCGACAGCAAGTATAGCAGCTGGAACTTATACTTCAAGTCAAACTGTTTCGCTAAGTGATACCACCAGTGGGGTTTCCATATACTACACATTAGATGGAACTACACCTACAAAAATACCTAAACCTACAGCTTCTGTACCATCTGGTTCATATAGAACTCCTTTAATAGTTATGCTTCAAATCAAGTTTCCAAATGAGAGAATCTTTCACTATTTCATTACTACAATTTATGCACTTATGACCTAAGACCTTGATATTTTTTTTATCTAATACACTACAAATAGCTTCTCCATATGTAATGCCTTTTTTAATTTTCATGGGGGTTGACCTGCAAAAACCTGATTTTTCAAAGGCTAGAGAAGTTCTTGCACAAAGATGTATTATAGAATTATCCATATAATCCTCTAAACTATTTATAAGTCCATAGGACATATAACCACTGAATTTTTTATAAATTTCAGGACCTATAATATCAATATCACCACTGGGATCTGCATAAGATATTATTCTGGCACCTTTTTCCAAGGCTCTAATAATATATTTTCTAATACTATTTTGTATAGTTAAAAGTGCATTGTAAATAATATCACTTTGTCGGTTCAGTCCCCTATAAATAGTTAAATTATCTATTAACAAAGTTAATATGGTAAAAGGTGCTTCTACATTAAGTGCTACAATATTTCCCATTGTATTTAATATTTCAATACAATCTAATACCTCTTTTATCCTGCCTTTATCGAGATCAAATTCATAGAGTTCTGAAAGTTCTTCAATTTTAGTATATTTAAAGCCATCTATTAGAATACCATTGCTATATTCATCTAATCTTACTCTAGCACCAAAAGCTTCTGCTTCTACAGTCACAGAAAAAGGCACATGGCAGATACATTTCTTATCAAACTCTTTTATTTTCTCAGAAACAACAGCCATACATTCTTTTTTTAAATGTGCATCTCCAAAATATATACCTGTTTCATTTAAAACTGGTACGGGAATCTGCTCCATTCTTTCCCCCTTACATATGGAGTCAATATGTAAATTCATTATCTATCCCATCCTTTTCACTTTAAACAGCTCTCTTACCCTTTAGATATAATATCATTTTGAAATACTATCAAGAATATGCTTGATATGTGGAAATTCATCCTCACTGTGTGGAAAATTCATAGCATTATAAAACTCCATTTCAAAGTCCTTTTCTGCTGCACACTCCATAAACTGTACATCTTTAGCCACTTCCTCAGCTTCAGTTCTTTTGTCTGTACTTAAAAGAGCTATTTTAGCTCCTTCACCTGCAGCATTTCCTACAACTACTACATTATTTAAATCACAATCTGGAAACAGCCCTATAACAAGGGCATTTTCTTTATTAATATAACTCCCAAAGGCACCTGCCAATATAACCCCTTCTACAGAGTCCACATTTCTTTTTTTCATAAGCATTTTTGCCCCTGCATATAATGCTGATTTTGCAAGTTGTACGGCTCTTACATCTTTTTGTGTTATAGAAATATCCTCTCCTATAGACGTATGACGTCTCCACACCAATACATACTCCATTCTTCCTTCTTCATCTCTACGTATTCTGGGACACACTATTTTTTTATTAAAGGTTCCATCCTTCCCAATTATGCTGTTTTTATACATCTCCGCCACAGCATCTATTATGCCCGAACCGCATATTCCTTTTACCCCTCCCACTTCAGCTGTATTATTCCACTTATCTTCTCCAATCACCTTAAAATCAGCTTCTAGAGATAGAGAATTTATTTTTACTCTTTCAATAGCTCCAGTAACTGCCCTCATGCCGTACTTCATCTGTGCTCCCTCAAGTGCAGGGCCAGTTGCACAGGAAGTAGAAAACACCCCTTCTCTATTTCCAAAATCTATTTCACCATTTGTTCCAATATCAATTATCATAAGCATTTTATCTTGTTTATGGATTTCCTGAGAAATTAATACAGAAACATTATCTGAACCTACAAAGCCTCCTTCAATAGGAAGACTGTACATATAGGCCCCTTTACATATATTTATATCTAATTCCCTTGCTTTAATATTTAGTCCCTGGGATATGACAGGTGTGAAAGGAGATTGTCCGAGATATTCAGGATTTATATTTAAAGCTATATGATGCATAGCAGTATTAAATACTATTACCATGTCATAAATTTGATTCACATTCCTATTTATTGAAGCAGCCAATTCCTCTAATAGTTTATTTATCTCTTTAATAATTAAACTATGCATCTCCTCAAGTCCGTTTTTATTTATACTGCAATGGGAAATTCTAGATAGTATATCCTCTCCATATATAATCTGTGGATTTAAACTTGAGGTCTGTGTTATTACTTCACCACTGGATAAATCACATAAAGCAGCTGCAATAGTTGTGGTACCTACGTCCATGGCAACTCCATATATATTCTCATTGAATCCGGGTTCTACAGATATAATTTCCTTATCCATCCATAATGTCACAGTTATCTTATACTTTTCTTTCCTCAATAATGAAGACAAAGTTTGCATTACTTTATAATCCATAGAAATATGTTTTTCTAGATTTCTATATTTATGTAACAATGCATCTTTAACCCGGGTAAAATCATCTCTACAGTCCTCCAGTGTGGGACTTTTTAATTCTATGTAATATTTTTTTACCCCGGGATTTAAATGAAATAATTTTGACCCTGAAGTTTCAAGGATTCTTTGCTTTCCCTTCTCACTTTTCTCAGGCACAAAAATTACCATGTCTTCGGTTATTTTAGTACAACAAGCTAATCTAAAATTCTGCAATTGCTCCTCTTTTGTCAATATTTCTCTCTCTTTTTCTGTAATTGGTGAAATACTGCTGTTACTGAAATCACTCTCCTTATTGCATAATATTTTCTCTAATTTAACTTTGCATTTTCCACAAGTTCCATTCCCCCCACAGGGAGATTCCAAATTAATACCAAATTTTTGACAGGCCTCTAAAATAGTTTTTCCTGAACATATTTTTCCCCTATAACCTGTAGGTTGAAAAATAACATTTACCTGCATTAGTTCCCACCTCTTTTAATTCAAAAGCCAAAATAATTTTATTGTAATTTTTAGTTTTCTACAAAAAATCCCCTTTTAATATTATCCAATATGATCAACCCATCTGAAATTATTACTGAGGATAAAAAAGAAATATATTATAACATAGTATACTATATAAAATCTGCTTATGCCATCTATTGAAAAATAAGTATTTATATATTTACAAACTTTATAAAAATATTTTTTATTTTTCAATATTAAAAATTAACTAATATATATTTTATATTTGACAATTTGTATATAAATTTGAGCACTTGGAAAATACATGTTATAATTCACTTAAAGCATCTGTCAAGTTATTCTAACCTTGGGATAAATATAATCTCAAAAAACACGTCAAAAATGGACTTTTAATATATTATAATTTTTTCACCTAAAAGATTATTAAATTCAATAAAAAGTCAAATAATATCTATATAAGAATATAAGGGGGGCACATATAATGAAAATGTTTTTCAAAAAAATAACTGCTTTAATTGTAATTTCTTTTATGTTATTTTCTTCGTCCAATATGGTATTTACCAACAAAATCGTCTATGCATCAGATACAAACATTACAACGTGTAATGAAGTAGGAAAAACCTACTATGGATTTGAACTTACTTCAATTAAAGATATACCCAAAATCAACTCTTCTGTTATGTTGTTTACTCATGTAAAAACGGGTGCAAAGCTTATGTATGTTAGCAATGAAGATATTCAAAGGGTCTTTGATATCAGTTTCCGCACTCCTACTTCAGATAATACCGGGGTAAATCATATTATTGAGCATTCAGTTTTGGACGGTTCTAAAAACTATCCTGTTAAATCTCCATTTACAGAACTTTTAAAGGGCTCCTTAGGTTCGTTCATCAATGCATTAACATATAATGACTACACTACATATCCTGTAGCCAGTACAAATGAACAGGATCTTAAAAATTTAATGAATGTATATTTAGATGGAGTATTTTATCCAAATTTTACCACAAACTCTAATATATTTAAACAAGAAGGATGGAGATATGAACTTCCATCGGTAGATTCTAACCTCTCAATTAATGGTGTAGTATACAATGAGATGAAAGGCAATTACTCAAATCCAGATTATATTTTACATAATGCAAAAATGCAGTCGCTTTTTCCTGATACTTCTTATAAGTGGGATGCAGGTGGGAACCCTGAAGAAATTCCAAACCTTACAATAGAGCAATTAGTGTCAACATACAAAAAAAATTATTCACCTTCCAACAGTTATATATATCTATATGGTAAATTGAATATAGCAGAGTATCTTGAATTTATTGACCAGAATTATTTAAGTAAATTTGACAAGGTGGAAGCAAATACTTCCATAAAGCTACAGGAACCTTTGTCCAATATACCTGTAAAAACAGCTTGTTACTCTATACCAGAAGACAGTGATACAAAAGATAAAACCTATCTCTCCTTAAACTTTGTCACAGGAACCATAGATAACAGAGAGGAAAATATAGCCTTAAGCTTTTTAAGTTATCTGCTTATGGGTACAGACAATGCTCCACTTAAAAAAGCTCTTGCAGATAAAGGTATTGCAGTAAATGTAACTTCTTCCTTTAATATGGAAGGTATCCAACCTACATTTTCTATTGATGCCTCTAATTCAAATGAGTCCTCCAGTGAAGTTTTTAAGCAAACCATTTTTAATACACTACAGGATATTTATAAAAATGGATTTGATGAGAATTTTCTTAAATCTGCCCTGGCATCTTATGATATAAGCGCTAACTCTGAGGAGCTCATATTACCTTCCCTTGGAGGAACAGGTCTTGTGCTATCACAAACCGCATTAGCTACATGGATATATGATAAAGATCCTACCATGTACTTTGACACAGATGACATAATGGAAAAAATCAAAGAAACAGATGAAAATGAGTATTTCAAAAATCTGATTAATAAGTATTTTCTTACAAACAATTACTATTCACTAGTTATAATGAAACCTGAAGTAGGTCTTGAAAGTACAACTTCCAAAGCTCTTGCAGAAAAGCTTCAGGCTTATAAAAACAGCTTGGATGAAACAACAATTAATTCTTTGGTAAAGGATACAGAAGATTTTACCTCATGGCAAAAAAATGAAGATTCTAATGAAGCATTAAACACCTTGCCAAAACTTTCTTTAGATGACATTGAACTTGAACTTCCTAATTTAAGCTATAGAGTTGAAAATCAATCTGGTGTAAAAGTTCTCAGTCATGTTCAAAATTTAAATGGACTATCCACTTTGAATCTTTACTTTGATACATCCAGGGTTCCTCAAGATGAATTGCATTACTTAAGTTTATTATCCTCCTTACTTGGAAATGTAGACACCAAAAAACACACTTCCGAGGAACTTTCAAATGAAATGCTAGAAAATGCTGGGGGATCTATAAGTTTTATACCTTCTGCAATAACAAATAGTAAAAATCTTAATAAATATTCTCCTAAAATTATAGTATCCATGTTAATGCCGGAGGATACCATTGATGAATCTTTGGATATAATTAAGGAAATTATAAATGAAAGCAGCTTTGAAAATAAAGAGAAAATAAAACAGACCATACAACAGAATAAAGCAGCTCTTCAGTCAATTTTTACCTCTGGTTCTGGAAGTGCTGCACTTATGACTATGAATTCTTATATGAGTGACGGTGGAAAATACAATGAAGAACTTTCTGGTCTTTCATATTATAAGTTTTTACAAGATTTAGATGATAATTTTGATTCAAAATGGGAGGATATCTATAAAAACTTAAATGACACCTATAAGCTTGCCTTTAATAAAAATAATCTAATAGCAAGCTGCAGTGGAAGTGACTCCTCCATTAAAAAATTTAAAACCGAATTAAACCGTATAAGTTCAGAAATTACATCAAAAAGTGTTCCAGAACAAAATTATACTTTTACAAAAACCAATAAAAATATAGCCTTTTCTTCTTCTGCCAAAGTGCAAACAATACTACAAGGTGGAACTTTAAAAGGTACTGGATATAGTTACAGTGGAAAGATGATGGTACTTCAAAATATACTAAATACAGAATATCTATGGAATGAGTTAAGGACATCCGGCGGTGCCTATGGAGGCCAGATCTCCATCTCATCCGATGGAAAAGTTATTCTTGCATCCATAAGAGACCCAAACCTAAAAGAAACTCTGCAAACTTTTAAAACCACAGTAAACTATCTTAAAAATTTTGAAGCATCAGATGATGAAATGACAAAATATATCATAGGTGCCATTAAAGAATTTGTAAATTTAAAGATTAGTGGACCACTTGTGGAAAGTGCCCTTTGTGATTCAATATATCTTACAGGTTTTTCCCCTAATGATCTTCTAAAATATGAAAAAGAAGCTCTTTCCACTACACCAGAAGACATAAGAAATTATGGGAATATGTTAGATAAAGTTTTAAACCAAAATATATATTTCTTAGAGGGTTCCAGCGATAAAATTCAAGAGAATAAAGAATTATTCAATGAAATCGTAGATACAGGAAAGTAAATACCAATACCCTTAAAGTAAATTGAAATGTTCAATTATACTTTAAGGGTTTTTCCCTCTTTAATATATTTTTCTATGAATTACTACATTATCATTGTTTATCCGATAATTTATTGGTTTACAAATTTAATACAGTAAATTATAATGTTTAGTGTAATTAGAATTCATACAAATAGGGGGATATATAAAATGAAGAAAAAATTTGGAATTTTAACTATTGTAATATTCCTGATGGGAATATTACTCACAGGATGTGGACAAACTCAAAAATCAAATGATACATCCTGGGATGATATAAAGGCAAAAGGTAAATTTGTGGTGGGACTAGATGACAGCTTCCCTCCAATGGGGTTTAGAGATGAAAAAGGTCAAATAGTTGGATTTGACATAGATATGGCAAAAGCAGCAGCAGAAAAACTAGGAGTTAAAGTTGAGTTTAAACCTGTTGAATGGGATGGCGTAATACTTAGTTTGAATAATAAGGATATAGATGTTATATGGAATGGTTTAACTATAACTGAAGAAAGGAAAAAACAAATAGTCTTTTCAAAGGTATATCTTCAAAATAAACAGATAATCGTAGTACAAAAGAATTCAACTATAAACAGTAAAAAGGATTTATCAGGCAAAACAGTGGGACTACAGATGGGAAGCAGTAGTGAAAAGGCATTAAACGCAGATGCTGACACCTCTAAATCTTTAAAAGAAGTCAGAAAATACTCAAACAATACAGAAGCACTTTTAGATTTAAGTCAAGGACGTACAGATGCAGTAATAGTAGATGAAGTTGTAGGAAGGTACTATATAGAGAAGAAACCTGATTTATATAAAATACTGGACGATAACTTTGGAGTAGAGGATTACGGTGTAGGTATAAGAAAAACAGATACAAGCTTTAAAGAAAAACTAGATGAAGCGCTGGATACTATAAAAAGTGATGGAACCGCAGATAAAATATCTCAAAAGTGGTTTGGTAAAAATATAGTTACAAAATAATTGGTTAGGATGTGATTTGCGTGTCTGAACTTATGGACATTACAGGATTTATACTAAAGGGAAGCTTAATAACTATAGAATTGTTCCTTATAACTGCTATTTTTTCTATACCCCTCGGTGGTATAGTTGCTGTAGGAAAAATATCTAAGATTAAGCCTTTAAAAGTTATATTAAGTTTATATACTTGGGCTTTTAGAGGAACCCCTTTGTTATTGCAGCTATTTTTTGCATACTTTGGTCTTCCTGTAATTGGCATAAGATTGTCACCATTAGCCGCTGCAAGTTTGGCCTTTACCATAAATTATGCTGCATATTTAGCAGAAATATTTAGGGCGGGTATTGAATCCATAGATAGAGGACAATTTGAAGCTGCAAAAGCTTTAGGAATGAATTATTATGAAACTATAACAAAAATAATCATTCCTCAAGCTATCAGAAATGTACTTCCTGCCGTGTGTAACGAAAGTATAAATTTAGTAAAAGATTCAGCCTTAGTAGCTACTATTGGAGTTGGTGATCTTTTAAGGGCGGCAAAAGAGGTGGTAACTCGTGATTTTACAATTACTCCTTTTTTCATAGCTGCAGCTTTGTATCTCCTTATAACTTCAGTTTTGGTTATGGGTTTTAGACAGTTAGAAAAAAAATATTCCGTAAAATAATTTATTACAAACTTTATACTGGAATTAATTTTTATAAAGTCAAATTTTGTTATCTACTACTAACAAAGTTTGGCTTTTCTTTGTTTTTATATACATTATCATTCTCCAGACATTCTTCTAAACATTCTTCTATTACTTCCATGGTTATTTTAAATTTTTTAGTATCCTTCATCTTATACCTCCTCACTAACAATTTACCTTAGTCTCTTTAGAATTTCAATCTATTAAATCCCAATATTTTCAAATGGGTTTTTAGAAAACGTATACAATAAATAACCGTTAACTCAAATGAAACATTTTGGCTCTATAATAAAATTTTTTTATTATACAGCCATAAAAATTTGTATATATTGAAATCTTTTATATTTATATATTATTAAAAACTCTCAAAAAAGTTACTAAAAATTATAGTGTAATCTAAGTTATATTTAAGATAAATCCAGTATATAGTCTTTAGAAAATAAATACAAATATTTCTTTTTAACTTTCTTACCTGTTAATTTTTCTAATGCCCTTCCATAATAATAAATTTGAACTTGATATTTTTCTTTAATTGAATCTATATCTCCTACGTGATCAGTTTTATAATCTACGAGTATTAATTCATTGTTTTCTTCAAAATAACAATCTATTATTCCCTGAATTAATACTTTTTCATCTCTATATATGTGCTGTGGCAGCTGTTTATATAATTCTGTACTTTCTATTTCCATATAAAATGGAACTTCCCTGTATACATTATTTGACTTTTTCATTCTTATTCCAATTTCAGAATTAAAAAACTTTATTATTTTATATACTGATATGGACTTGGCTTCTGCTTCAGTTATAAATTCTCTAAATACCAATTTATCTACTTGCTCTTTTATCTGTTCATAAGAACCAACTTTGTCAATATCAATGTGCTGCATAACAAGGTGCATAACAATTCCTCTCTCAGAAGGAGTGAGTCCTTTACTTTCCCTTAAAAAAGCCGGTTTTTTTAAGTATATTGGTTCCATAAATTCTATACCATTTTCTGTATCTATTAACTTAAATCTTCTCTTTAACTCAGATACTGAAAATTTAGCAGCTATTTTAGAAGATTGTTCATATTTATAAGTCCAATTAAGTCTTCTATACACTTCATTTTTGTATATTTCTTTATTATTATCTAACTCTAAACTTTTAATCTTTCCTATTATATCTTCATCTATATTCTCATCCAATGTACTTTTAAAATTATCTTTACTGTATACAAATACTTTCCATTTAGAATCATCTCCTGTTATAAGATTTAAATTATATTCAAAAGGACACACTTTTCTAATAATTTCTCCACAAGGATGCCTTGCCACTGCAGGTCCTATCCAATCCAAAAAATTCCTAGAATTTATAAGTGAATATTCAGGAAGTTTATCTTCTTCACAATAAGCTGCTTCACACCATCTTTGAAAAGTATTTTCAATATTATCTACTGTCCCTGTTATTATAAGTTTTTCTTTAGCTCTGGTAAAAGCTACATAAAGTATTCTCATCTCCTCTGAAAGAGTTTCCATCTTTAATTTTCTTTTTAATACCTGCTTAACAATGGTAGGATAGGAAATATGTCTTTCAGAATTTACATACTCTGGTCCAAGTCCTAGTTCTTTGTGAAATAATACACTTTTATTTATATCTGTCAAATTGAATCTCTTTCCTGCTCCAGAAAGTATTATTACAGGAAACTCCAATCCTTTACTCTTATGTATACTCATTATTCTGACTACATTCTCATTTTCTCCAAGTATCTTGGCATTTCCCATATCAGTACTGCTGCTTTTAAGTTTATTTATAAAATTTATAAAATTAAAAAGCCCCTTATAACTAATGTTTTTATACTGTTTAGCTCTTTCAAATAACATTCTTAAATTTGCCTGTCTTTGAATACCTCCAGGCATAGCACCTACAAAACCATAATATCCTGTTTCTATATAAATATGCCATATAAATTCATCTATGGGCATATGTATAACTTTTCTCCTCCAGAGACAAAGTTTATTAAAAAATTGTTCCACCTTATATTCCAATCTTTCATCTATATGTTCTAAAGAGTATTTTAACTCCAGACTATGCTCCTTTATAGCTTTTAGTATTTCGTAAAAAGATATTTCCCTATTAACTACTCTTAAATCTATAAGATCCTCTGGAGAAAATCCTCCTATAGGAGAGCGGAGTAATGCTATAAAGGGAATATCTTGAAGCGGATTATCTATTATTTGAAGAAGAGATATTATAGTTTTTATTTCAATAGCCTGAAAATACCCCACAGAAGTATCAGCAAATACAGGTATTCCTGAATTATTTAGTTCCTCCACAAATGCAGGTGCCCAATTTTGCGTAGCACGCATCAATATCACTATATCTTTATACATTATAGATCTATAGTTATCAATTTCCTTATCATATACTTTAAAACTATACTGATCCAATGAGGGATTTACTAATTCATTTATCTTTGATGCCACCAACCGTGCTTCCACAGAAATAGCATCTAATAACTCTTCCTCATTTTCATCTTCTAATTTATTTTCATTTTCCTTTTTATCTACCACATGAAGTTCTACATCTCCACCACAATTTCCTTCAAAAGGTTCATATCGTGCGGAACTCTTTAAACATTCTTCCTCACCATAGTCAAGTTCTCCAACTTCCCTACACATTATTTGTTTAAATATATAATTTATAGCATCTATTATTTCTTTTCTGCTTCTAAAATTTTCAGACAACTTGATTTTCCTATTTTTACTACCCTCTTTTTCATCATAGCTATTATATTTTTCTAAGAATAATTCTGGTCTTGCCTGTCTAAATCTATATATACTCTGCTTTACATCTCCTACCATAAATAAATTAGCATAAATATTTTTTCTACTTATCATATTCATTATAACTTCTTGGACTTCATTACTGTCTTGATACTCATCTATAAATATTTCTTCAAAGTATTCTCTGTATTCTAAAGCCGCTTCCGAGGGGATTATATCTCCATTTTTATCTTTACTGGTTAATATTTCAAGGCAGAAATGTTCTATATCATTAAAATCTATCATATTTCTTTCACTTTTTTTATTATGGTATTTTTCATAGAAGTCCATAACAAGAAAAGTTAAAGATTTCATTAAAGGATATACTTCTTTGAAATTTTCATATATATCATCTGTGCATAAAATTATATCTTCTCTTATACTAATTAATTTCTTTTTTACTTCATCTCTTGTATTTCTGGCTTTATCTTTATAGGATTTAACCAGAGGATCTGTTCTTTTAGAGGGAAGTTTATTAAAACTTAACTTAATAAATTCATCTCTTATTTCATCCCAGGTGGTAATATTTATAAGTTTATCTATACTTTCAATATCACTTTTAAAGGGTTCCAGATAATGTTCTAATCCCTCTATATTCTCAATTGTATTCAGTATATTTTTCATCTTATTTTTACAGCCCTTAAGCTCCACAGTTACATTGTGCATCAATACCTTGGCCCACTTAGTATCTCCAAAATCAAAATCACTGCCTAAATTGAAGTCTTTTAAGACATCCTGAAGCCATCTTTTAGGCCATGGACTGCCCTGAGAAAATTCATATAGGGAAAGTACAATGTCTTGAAGTTTACTATCATTTTTTCCCCCATATCCATCTGCCAAATTTAAAAATCCCAAATTTTCTTCTTCATACTTTTCCTCAAAAAGTTCTAAAAGGGCATCCTGCTTTAATAACTTAGATTCTGTGTCATCACATATTCTAAAATTAGGATCTAAATCTATTCTATGAAAATTATTCTTTATAACCTTAAGACAAAAAGAATGTATTGTCATTATGTTGGATTGGTTTAATAAGGCAAGTTGTCTTTGAAGATTTTTAGAAGTACAATTTAACTCAAGCAGCTTAGAAAGTGCCTCTCCCACTCTCTCCTTCATCTCAGAAGCTGCTGCATTTGTAAATGTAACCACTAATAATTTATCTATATCAACTTCTTCACTATCATTTATTACTTTCTGTAGTATTCTCTCTACCAATACTGCAGTTTTACCAGTTCCCGCTCCCGCTGCCACCAATAAGTTGCAATTTGGAGTAAATATGGCACTTTTTTGAGTTTCCGTCCACTTTGTATTCACATTTATCACCTTATTTAATTCTATAAAAATATCAGTTCATTAGCATACTACTTTATTTTTACCCGTATTTTTTGCCTTGTATAAATTTACATCAGCTTTTCTTATCATATCTTCAACATTTTCCTCATTATTAGAGGATATACTTATTCCCATAGAAACCGTCACATGAGATGAATTCTCATTATATTCTATAAGTTCATCTTCTATACGCTTTCTTATTGTAGTCATTCTGTTATATACATCCAAAGTTCCTTTAATATCATACATATATATTATAATTTCCTCTCCACCATATCTAGCTACTAAGTCTTCTTTTCTAAGACTACTTTTTATTATATTACTTACAGTTTTAAGCACCACATCACCATACTGGTGGCCAAAATTATCATTAAATCTTTTGAAGTTATCTATATCTACCATTATGATAGCAAATCCACAGCCACAATTCTTTATTTTTTCCTTTATGACAGAAAAAAAGTAGTTTCTGGTAAAAAGGCCTGTTAAAAAATCTTTTTGAGAGTTTTCCTTTATCTTATTATAAAGTCTATTATTTTCTATACATATGGCAATTTGATTACTAAGTGCAGTCAAAAGCTTAATATGTTCTTCATTTAAATAATTATATATTTTATGCTCTACTATAATTGCACCAAGAAGACTTTGTTTTAAATATATTGGCATGAATATTGAAGAGTGGATTTGAATATCATCATCTTTACATATATTGTTAAAGGAGTTGTATAATTTAGTATCTAGCTGGTGTACTATTTTACTATTATATTCGTTTATACTATAATGATGTTTAGTGCTGCTTAAATTAGTACACTTTAATTTTAGTTTTCTATTTTCTAAAATATACACAGTAGAATAAGTTACTCCTAAAATTCCTATCATTATATCCTGTATTTTAGAAATTATCTCCACACTTCCAAGACATTTATTTATATACTGACTCGTCTCAACTATTAGAGACAACATATCTAGCTTTTTATCTAACTCTACAATCTTTATATTCTGTCTTTGTATGGTTTCTTCAGCCATTTTTTGATAACCTTCATAATCAAGCTTTAGTTTATTATACTTCTCTAATAATGATGCTAACATAACCCTCTCCTCTATTTAAAACTATTGATCAAGTTCTTCTTAGGTTAAGGTGGAGTTTGCCTATAAAAAATATATTCTCCACCTGAATCTTAGAAGAACCTATCCAGATGCGTTAGCCACGCTTATCTCGTACTTTGAATAATATGGAATCATTGGCTATTTACAGCATTCGGATAAATTAAACCATTAGATAATTAATATAATACAGCCATAAAAATTATTGTATATTAATAATTATACTTTTAAAAGTGTATATTCACAAGAAAATTTTTCCTTATGAATATGCCTAACATTATGTAAATTATTCTTAACAATTTATATCTCTCAAACAGCTCATTTAAAATAATATATAATAAAATTAAAATTTATATTACAATTATAACTCTTAATTTCACATTATACTACTTATAATGAATGCCTATTAGATTTTTTACATTAAATTAGCAGAGTGTTTATAACTTTATTCTCCAAAATTCTAGTAAATTCTACTTAAACCTTTATGCGTTTTTATATTAGGGGCTTACCAACAATGAAGCCATAATTGAGTAAAAATCATAACATAATTTTACATATAATTAGTTAAAAAAGAATTTACCAAATAAAATATCAAGTGATTCTTAGATTCAGGTGGAATTTGCCTATAAGGAATACTCATCGTAATCTGAACCTTAGAAGAACTTACCCAGAGGCGTTAGCCATGCCTATTCCCCACCTAAAGAAGATGAGGGGGTAGCTAATTCTAGCCTTCGGATAAAATTATCTGGTAAATTAAGTATTATTTCATTATGCAATAAACTACAATAAAAATTTTCTAATTTCTTCCTTCATCTCTTCCCTTTTACACACAGTATTATGAACAACTTTACTATCTTCCAATTTTCTTATAGGTGCTGGAATTTCAAGTGATGCAATTTTACTCATAACTTCTACAAGTTCCAGATCTTCCTGGTAGCTATATTTAGTGTCCAAAGCACTCATTACAGATTTGGTGAACTTAAATGGACTTGCTGTTGAAACCACTATGGTTTTTGTATCATCACAAGTATCCCTCAAGTAATTTTTATAGACAGAATAGGCTACAGAGGTATGAGTATCCATAAGATACTGATATGTATCAAAAGTTTCTTTTATGCACTTCAAAGTTTCTTCTTCGCTTGCAAATCCTCCGTAAAATACCTTCAATTCCTCTTTCATGCTTTCACTAACTGTATACTTACTGTGTTCACTTAAATTTGTCATCAGTTTGTTCACAACCGTGGAATCCTTGCCGCTTATATCATATATAAGTCTCTCAAGATTGCTTGATATAAGTATATCCATGGAAGGAGATATAGTTAAAATAAATTCTCTTTCTGCATCATAGGTTCCATTTTCAAAGAAATCGTAAAGTACCCTATTTTCATTTGATGCGCATATGAGCTTGTTAATTGGAAGTCCCATCTTTTTAGCATAATAAGCCGCAAGTATATTCCCAAAGTTTCCTGTAGGAACAGAAAAATTTATTTTGTTCCCAAAGTTTATTTCTCCTCTTCTCAAAAGTTCCATATATCCATAAAAATAATAAACTACCTGAGGAATGAGTCTTCCTATGTTTATGGAATTGGCAGAAGAAAATCTGTAGGAATTTTCATTTAGTTCTTCCTTTAATTCATGATCATTGAAAATTTTCTTTACTTCGCTTTGGGCATCATCAAAGTTTCCTTCTATACCTACTACTTTTGTATTTCCCCCCTGTTGGGTCACCATCTGTTTTTTTTGAATCTTGCTTACTCCCTGTTCCGGGAAGAATACTACTATTTTAGTCCCTTCTACATTTGCAAAACCCTCCAAAGCAGCCTTTCCTGTATCTCCGGATGTAGCTGTAAGTATTACTATTTCTTTATGTAACTTCTGTTTTTTAGCAGCAGTCTTCATCAAATGTGGTAGAAGGCATAATGCCATGTCCTTAAAAGCTAAAGTGGGACCATGAAATAGTTCAAGATAGAATACATCTCCCACTTTTTCCAAAGGAACTATTTTATCTGATTCAAATTTATTATCATAGGCTAAATCTATACATTCTTTTAATTCTTCTTTGCTAAAGTCTGTAAAGAATTTTTCAATTATACACAAGGCCAATTCCTTATAAGTCATATACTTAAGTTTTTTTAATTCCTCTTCATCTATAAAAGGTATGGTGTGCGGAATAAATAATCCCCCATCCTCGGATATTCCATTTAATATTGCCCTGGATGCAGTAAAATTTTTATTTAGACCTCTGGTACTATTATAATAAATCTCCTTCAAAATATATCACTCCTCCTAAAATTATAACACCATGTAGTTAACACATATTAATATATATAATAACATATGACATATAACTTGAAAATTATAATTGAAACATATTCTTGTCACATTAGATTATGTTTTAAAACAAGTATTTATTATTTATAATGTACTCATACAGATCTTATAGTAATTATATGATTAATTAAAGCAATAAATAAAAAAGTCAGTCCTGATATACACACTCCCATCCAACCGTATGAATTCCAACTGTAGGTACCTATAAAAGAGCCTAATGCTCCCCCGATAAAATAGGCAACCATAAAAACTGTATTTAATCTATTTCTAGCTTCTGGTAAAAGACTGTGTACACGGGTTTGATTTGAAACTTGCCCTGATTGAGTACCAAGATCTAGTAATATTAGTCCAATTATAAGTCCTACAATATTATGTCCAAATATAAGAAATACTACAAATCCTGATGCAGCAAAAAAAATAGAAATGCCAACTGTAAATTTAGTCCCTTTTTTATCACTAAAACTACCTATAATAGGAGCAGCAACCACCCCGGATATTCCAATTAGACTAAATAATCCTGCCGTCTTGCTTCCCATATTATAACTTGGTGATTCTAAAAAGAATATAATGGTTGTCCAAAATATACTGAAAGCTCCAAACATCATGGCGCCACTTAAAGATGCTTCTCTAAGCAGTGATTCTTTCTTAATTATATCCTTTAAAGAAATAAGTATATTTTTATAGGATTCCCTAGACAAAGGCTCACTTTTAGGTAAAAATCTAACTACTGCTATATATAAAATAATCATGAGTACAGCAGCAATGTAATACATACTTCTCCATCCCAGAAAAGTTCCTATAAATCCACTTATGGTACGAGCTAATAAAATGCCTGCTAGAAGTCCGCTCAAAACAGTTCCTAGAACTCTCCCTCTTTCTTCAGGCAATGAAAGTTCTGCTGCAAAAGGCACTATAAGTTGGGGAATTACTGTTGTAAATCCAACTAAAAAGCTACAGACAATAACAGCCTTTATATCTTTACAAGAAGCAAATAAAAGTAAAGATATTGCAGAAGCCAATAATAATTTTAAAATCATTCCTTTTCTTTCTATGATATCACCCAAGGGTATTATAAAAAACATTCCTATTCCATATCCTATTTGAGTAAAAGTAGATACTAAACCTATATCCTTTGTAGATACATTGAAGCTTCGAGATAACTCTCCAAGCAAAGGCTGGTTGTAATATAGATTTGCTACCGTTACTCCACAAATTATAGCCATAATCCAAACAAGTCTGGAATCTATATTTTTATGGTCTATTTCTTTATGCTCCATAATAAATTCCTCCATAGATTTTTATAAAATTTATTTCGATTATATCACAAATCCAATGCATAATGTTTTTACTAAATAACAATAATAGAAATAAATACTTTAAAATATATTGTTAATTTTATTTCTTTATGATATACTAATGTAATCAATAATTAATAAACACCGATATACAAAATTAAGATATATCAATTATAAGTGTTTTATCTTAGGAGGATAATAAATGAAAACAGGAACAGTAAAATGGTTTAACTCTGAGAAAGGATTTGGATTTATTGAAGTCCCAGGTGAAAATGACGTTTTCGTACACTTCACTGCAATTCAGAGTAATGAAGCAAGAAAGAACTTAGAAGAAGGTCAGAAAGTTCAATTTGATGTTGAAGAAGGACCAAAAGGTCTTCAAGCTGCTAATGTTGTAAAATTATAATACAATTTTATAGCATAATAAAACATCTTAACATAAATGAACGAATGTTTTAACCACCTTTATTTTTAAAAGGTGGTTTTTCATTTTTAAAAACAGTTTTTAAATTTTATATATTATTTCCTAGGACTTTTTCTTTCAATTTAAGCCCTGTATCTGTAACTGCAACCCCTCCAAGAGCTGTTTCCCTTAATTCACAGGGTAATTGCCTTCCCACTTTATACATAGCCAAAACAGTATCATCAAAAGGAATTTTACTGCATACTCCTGCCATAACCATATCCGCTGTAGTTAACGCACTTACTGTTCCACCTACATTTCGCTTGGCACATGGAATTTCTACAAGCCCTGCTACCGGGTCACATACTAATCCCATTATATTCTTTATTACTATGGCTGCTGCATCTAATGCTTGTTTGGGAGTACCACCCATAATCTCAACTATTCCTGCAGCTGCCATGGCTGCTGCAGAACCACATTCTGCCTGACATCCACCTTCTGCCCCGGACATACTGGCATTTTTAGCTATTATTATCCCCACTCCAGAAGCAGTGAACAATCCCTTAATCATATCCTCATCTTTTTTATCTAATATTTCTCCTGCAGTTATTATTGCTCCTGGAATTATCCCACAGGAACCTGCTGTAGGTGCAGCCACAATTTTTCCCATGGCAGCATTTACTTCTGAACATGATAAAGCTCTTGCCATAGCCTTTATCATATACTTACCTGTAAGAGTCTCTCCCTTTTCATAATATCTATTTAATTTATAAGCATCTCCTCCTGTAAGTCCACTTATAGATTTCATTTTATGAGTTAACCCATATTCTGCAGAATCTTTCATCACATAAAAATTTTTTGTCATAGCCTTAAAGACTTCTTCTCTACTTCTATTCTCTGATTTCATTTCTTCTTCAATTACATACTCCCATATTTTCATCTTCTTTTTACTGCATATATCTATTAATTCACTGCCAGTATCAACCATAAATTACTCCTCCTCATTTACAGGATTTATTGCCCTTACTTTATATATGTTAGGTATATTTTCTATTTCATCCACTACATCTTTTATGATAAAATCATCCACTTCAAATACCATAACTGCTCTGGAACCTTTTATACTTTTTCTATATACTTTCATAAAGGCTATATTTATTTCATGTTCATAAAGCACTTCCGATACCCTGGCAACCATACCTGGCATATCTAAATGATTTATAAGTATAGTGGGATAAACTCCTGTAAATTCTATTTTATCCTTATCTACTTCATTTATCACTACATTGCCTCCGCCTATAGAGGAACCCATTATTTGTGACACTTCGCCGTTTTTTTTAGTTATAATAAATTTAACTGTATTTGGATGTACATCTCCTAAATCCTTCTCTATAAATTCTACACAAATGCCTCTTTTCTCCGCTATTTCCATAGAGTTCCTTAGATTTTCATCCCATGGACTCATACCTAATATTCCAGCAACCAGTGCTTTATCTGTGCCGTGCCCTTTATAAGTTTTTGCAAAAGAACCATGAAGTAAAAACTGAACTTTCGAAATATTGTCTCCTGCAATAATTTCCGCAATTTTAGCTAATCTTGCGGCTCCTGCTGTATGAGAACTTGAAGGCCCTATCATAATAGGTCCTAAAATATCAAAAACGCTATATTCTCTCACTTTAATACCGACCTCCCAACAATTTTATATTATAAGAATTTACACATAAAAGTAAATACTATTACTATATCTAAAATTAGAATATTACATCATAAATCTACACAATATAAACTTTGTAATTATAACATAATTATAAAAAAAGTTATATAAGGAGGATTAACTATGTATAATAAAAATATTCAATTATTAGAATTAGAACGCATTTATGGCAGAATTAGTCCTTTTGAACTAAAAGATAAACTAATTAATCTTGCTAAAAATCAAAAGAAAAAAAGCGTTCGCACTCTTTTAGATGCAGGGAGAGGTAATCCTAATTGGGTAGCAATTACCCCTAGAGAAGCCTTTTTTACCTTTGGGCAGTTCGCCGCAGAAGAATGTAGAAGAACTTGGAATCAAGATACCTTGGCTGGAATGCCCCAAAAAAAAGGTATTGATAAAAGATTTTACACATATCTGGAAGATCACAAAAATTCCCCTGGAGTGGAATTACTTAAGAACATTATAAATTATGGTATCAATTTTCAAGGATTCATTGCAGAAGATTGGATTTATGAACTAACAGACGGAATTATTGGTGACAATTACCCTACTCCAAATAGAATGTTAATCCATGTAGAAAAAATAGTTCATCAATATTTAATTGAACGGATATATAATATTAAAGATTCTTCCCTAGAGTTTAAATTATTTTCAGTAGAAGGTGCCACTGCAGCAATATGTTACATATTTGACTCTCTAATAGCCAATGAATTATTACATAGAAGAGATAAAATTGCAATTATGACTCCGATTTTCACCCCCTATCTCGAAATTCCAGTTATACCTAGATACGATTTTGACCTAATCAGGATTATGGCATCTGAATCTCTAGAAGACAGTACTCATACTTGGCAATATCCTAAATCAGAACTTGAAAAATTATATGACCCAGGCATTAAAGCTTTATTTTTAGTTAATCCCAGTAATCCTCCTTCAGTAGCTATAAGATCTGAATCTATAGAATATTTGGTGAAAATAGTTAAAAATAAAAACCCCAATTTAATGATAATTTCCGATGATGTATATGGAACTTTTCCAGATAATTTTCATTCTATAGTATCAGCTTTACCTTTTAATTCCATAGGAGTCTATTCTTTTTCAAAATACTTTAGAGTAACTGGTTGGCGTTTAGGAACAATTGCTCTTCATAAAAATAATATATTCGATAAACTTTTAAAAGCATTACCGGAAAATAAAAAAAAGTCTATTAAGAAACGCTATGAAGCCCTTTCAGTCAACCCCGGAGAAATTGATTTTATCGACAGAATTGTGGCAGATAGCCGTCAAGTAGCACTCCAACATACTGCAGGCCTTTCTACCCCCCAACAAGTACAAATGGCTTTTTTTGCAGCTTTTGATCTACTGGACAAAGAAAAAAAATATAGAAACTTAACAAATAGCATTTGTAGAAAACGCAAAAAATTATTATTTGATGGATTGGGAATAGATTTACAAAAAAATGAATATGATGCCTCTTATTATGCTGAATTTGATTTGCTTGAATGGTCAGAGCATCATTATGGTAAAGAATTTGGATCATACTTAAAGGAAAATTATAAACCAGTGGATATTCTTTTTAAATTGGCCGAGAAATCTTCCATAGTACTATTAAGTGGTGCCGGATTTTATGCACCAGAATGGTCCATAAGAATCTCCCTTGCAAACTTAAATGATGAATCCTACTCCGAAATAGGCCATATACTCCACAATATTTTAAAAGACTGCCTGAGAGATTGGAAAAATAGCCGAAAATAAAGCAATTAAAATTATAGAGCCACTTAATATCAAACAAAAAACAGATTCCTATGACAATAATATTATCATAGGAATCCATTTAAACAGTATTATATGAAATAGACTAGAACACTAATCTGTTGTTTATTGAAGATATCTATCATTCTCTAATTTTATAAAGGCATTTTATCTATACACATACATTCCAAATGCTCCTTTATTTCTTCTATACTTTTGCCTATACTAGAATCTACTACAGCTATCAGTGCTGATTCTACCAATGCTCCATTTATTATTTGAACCTTTGATTGCATACTCTTGTCTAAAAATTCAATTGCCATCTCCGCATTCATATATGCGCTGCCCAAATCAAATAATATCAGCACTCCATCTTCACTATAAACCTTTTCTATAGCACTTTTTATTTTACATGCATCAGTACCAAGTCTGCCATCCTTTGTACCTCCAGCAGATGCCACATTACTCTCTGGAGAAATTTGTTCAACCAGATTTTTCACCCCTCTGGCAATTTCACTACTATGAGATACGATTACAACGCCAACCATTAAAATAACCTCCTAATAAAATTAGTTAACCTAAATTAACTCTTTTCTACTGCACATAGTTCTTTAACTTTTTCATAAATAGCATTTAACATAAGATAACTGGATGTAGCCCCTGGGTCTGGATACCCTATACTTTTTTCTCCTAGATAACTGGCTTTTCCATTTTTACAAATTATACTTTCAGTACTTTTTACTCCTATAAAAGCAGCATTTCTTACATTCTCAAGAGATTTTACACTATCTAATCCCTTACTTATAGAATATCTTAAAGAGTTCACTGCAGGTTCTATGGCGTCTATCA
The DNA here is from genome assembly GCF_000016505.1 of Clostridium kluyveri DSM 555. NCBI lineage: Bacteria > Bacillati > Bacillota > Clostridia > Eubacteriales > Clostridiaceae > Clostridium > Clostridium kluyveri. The sequence goes on along the minus strand of NC_009706.1, from coordinate 683,757 downwards.
TGGTTTTACCTCCAAGCTTTCCTCTTCCTCTCATTTTAATCCCAACTAAAGCTTGTTCAAGCATTTCTAAAAAATCCTTTATATCCACAGTCTGTTTCCCATCTGCTGTCATGCCTGCCCTTATAAAGGCAGTACCGTAAAGAGAACCTGATGCCCCTCCTGTATTTGATACCAGAATCATTCCAACCTTTTTAAGAATATGCCCTATATCATTTAGGTCCTTATCTTTCAGCTTTCTTCTCACAGCCGTAAATCCCTTGTCCAAATTCAAGCCATGATCCCCATCTCCTATAGCTGCATCAAGTTCGGTTAAATAATCTACATTCTCATTTATCAATATTGCCATACTATTTAATATTTCTCTTACCTGTACTCCATTTATGCTCATATATATGTATCTCCTTCTACATTTATATTTTATATAAACAGATATTTTTAGCAGCTACGTTATCGTTTACAGCTATACTATCCATCATCATGTTATCCTCTTTATATTTGTTACATATAATATATAAGAAATATAGAAAATGTGCAATGTTTTATTCATAAAATAAAAAAAATAATTTGGTACATTTATAATTACCGCTACATAATATAAATAGAAGTAAAAGTATGCCATTATACTTTTACTTCTATAATAAAGCTAACAGGAAGTGATTTCAATTGTCCTATGGTGAAATAAATTACGGCTACAGAGGACTTATAGCGGGTGTAAATACAAAAATTCCTTTAAAAAACAATAAACTTGTAACTGCCATAAATTTTGATAATGCAGCTACTACTCCCCCTTTTAACTATGTTTTGAAAAAAATAAATGATTTTTCACCATATTACTCCTCAATTCATAGAGGAACTGGTTTTAAATCTCAATTTTCCTCTGAAGCTTATGAGCTTTCAAGAAATACTATATGTAATTTTGTCCACTGTGACAGCAAAGAAAATACGGTGATTTATGTAAAAAATACCACAGAAGCCATAAATAAATTATCCTATATACTCAATGATTTATATAAAGATTCAGTTATATTGACCACTCGAATGGAACATCATTCCAATGATCTACCCTGGAGGCATAAATTTAAAGTAGATTATGTAGAATTGGACGAGCTTGGAAAATTAAATTTATTAGATTTAAAATATAAATTGAAAAAGCATAACGGTAAAATTAAATTGGTATGTGTAGCAGGAGCTTCAAATGTAACAGGATATAAAAATCCAATATATGAAATAGCAAAAATTGCTCACAGCTTTGGAGCAGAAATTCTTGTAGACGGTGCACAAGCAGTAGCTCATTACCCCATATACATGAACCGTCCCCTAAAAGAAGAATGTATTGACTATTTGGCTTTCTCTGCCCACAAAATGTATTCTCCTTTTGGTATAGGTGTACTGATAGGTCCGAAAAAAATCTTTTATAATGTAGCTCCTGAATACAGTGGAGGTGGTACTATAAAACTTGTAACAGATGATTATGTACTCTGGGCTGACCCTCCCGAAAAAAACGAAGCTGGAACTCCTAACGTAATAGGAGTAGTAGCACTTACAGCTGCAATAAAAGTATTAAATAAACTAGGTATGAATGCCATAGACAATAAAGAAATAGAGCTTTATAAATATACTTTAAATAAAATGATGAAACTTCCAGATATTATTTTTTATGGTGATACAAGACCTGATTGCAATAAGGTTGCCATACTGCCTTTTAATATAAAAGGAATTCACCACGAAACCACTGCGAAACTTCTCTCGGATCTTAGTGGTATTGCAGTAAGAAATGGATGCTTTTGCGCCAACCCTTATGTACAGAGACTTTTAAAACTTTCTCCAGAGGAAATAAATTATTTTAAATATAATTATAATGATTTTCGCCCAGGCATGGTTAGATTAAGTTTTGGATTATATAATACTTATAGCGAAGTTGACATTTTAATTAATACTTTGGAAAAGATAATTAAGAACAAAAATACTATATAATAAATTTACCTCTATAATACAACATATATTTTAATCAAGTATGTTGTATTATAATTTTTTGCATTATCAAGTAATTCCTGAATTTGTGTAATTCAACCGGTAATTTTCCCAACTCGACTGAATCTCTAACATTTATTATTTAGCAGAAAGTCCCGCGGACAATATAAATAGCATAACTATTGGGGTACTGTCGCATATAATCCAACCTAAAAATATAAATATAAGATTCGATTTACCATATCTTTTATAAAAGTATAATATAAGATTATATATAAAAAATAAATTGGTCATAATAAATATAAGTATTACCGGAACAGGATTCGATATTCCATAGGCTACTACAGTATGGATCATAAAAATTAATGCTAAAACAGTAGTTATTATAAAAAATACTCTAAGTCCATCCCTATTTTTAACTTTAAAAAATATATAACATGCATCATATATGCATAATACCAAAGGAATTAAAGCAATAATTTCTAATTTATCTACATAAAAATATGCTGCAGTTAAAGCTGCTACAAAAAACAAGATTTTAATATTAAAATTCAAACTTTTGTCATTCATTATAAACACTATCCTTTATCCTCATATATTTTAGATATTTTTATGTTTTTGAATATACCACCTACATATTCCTTGTTATAATAATACTTGAAAAATAAAATTTATTCAACATGGGAGATGATCTATTGTCACTTTTAATATTGCAAATTTTTATCATATCTATAGTGGCTGGTATAGTTGGCTCCATATTGGGCTTAGGTGGTGGAACCGTAATTACTCCTGCTCTTACAATTTTATTTGGTATAGATATAAAATATGCCATAGGTGCCAGTCTAATATCGGTAATCGCCACCTCCAGCGGTTCTGCTGTGGCTTACATAAGGGATAAACTAACCAATATAAGGATTGGAATGTTTCTGGAAATAGCTACTACCCTAGGTGCTATAACAGGTGCCTTTCTGGGTGGAATCATAAATCCATATTATCTTTACTTCTTATTTGGTATACTTCTTCTATATTCTGCTTTTGCCATGTTTAAAAAAGGTAGGATGGAATCTACTGAAATTATTGAGACCCATCCTCTTGCAGAAAAACTTAAACTAAATGGACAATATCATGATAAATTTTTAAATGAAGATATATCATACAAAGTATCCGGGGTTCCTTCAGGATTTGGAGTAATGTATGGTGCTGGAATTATTTCAGGCCTCCTTGGCATTGGAAGTGGAAGTTTTAAAGTTATGGCTATGGACTTATTCATGAAATTACCTCTAAAAGTTTCCAGTGCCACCAGTAATTTTATGATGGGCGTTACTGCCACTGCCAGTGCAGGAATATATCTTTTAAGAGGAGATATAGATCCTAAAATTTCTGCTCCAGTTGCCCTGGGAGTGTTATTAGGGGCTACCATAGGGGTTAAAATCATGGAAAACATGAAAAGTAAGACTATCAGAAAAATATTTGTGCCTTTTCTTATTTATATCTCAATACAAATGATATTGAAAGGATTAGGAGGTAAATGATGAAAGAGCATACTAGTGATAAAAAAAATGTACATAATATAGAATTAATAATAGGAATTTTTTTAAGAATAGGAATAATACTAAGTTCAATTATAATACTTACAGGTCTTATAATGTTTTTAACATTAGGTTATACGGGATATTCGCCAAATTATTATCCCACCTCTCCCTTGGAAATATTAAAAGACAGTATCTATTTAAAACCCTATGCAATTATAATGTTAGGGTTATTATCCTTAATATTGATACCTATGCTGCGGGTGGCAATATCTATACTAGTATTTTTAAAAGAAAAAGACTTCTTATATGTGAAAATTACCACATTGGTACTTTTAATACTTATACTAAGCTTTTTTATAGAAAAGTAAGCAAATTTAGAATTCAAAACAATTATCCTCCAGTTAAAAAAGCTGGAGGATATCATAAATATAATATCAAGACAATTTAATGATATAATTTAAATCTATTTGAGTTCTTTTAATACCTCCAATAAGTACTTCCATGTTCTCTGTGTGGAAGATATGCTTAAATGTTCATCTGGACTATGAATATCTAAAATATTAGGTCCCATGGATATCATATCTAATTGACCATTAAATTTTTCTGAAAAAATTCCACATTCAAGTCCTGCATGAATTGCACTTATTAGCGGTTTTTTCCCAAATAATCTTTCATATACTTCTACCATAACTTCTCTTATTTTAGAATCATCTCTATATTTCCATTCTGGATAACTTGATTCAGACTCCACTTTAGCCTTTGTAAAATTTCCTATAGTAACTATGGTATTAAATATATTATCTCTTAAACTTCTCACAGAACTCCTTATTGAACTTAAGCACTCCACACTGTTCTCTCCAGTTACAACTGTACCTAAATTTAGTGAGCTTTCCACAAGTCCCTCTATGTCCATACTCATACTTTGAACTCCATTAGGGATTAAATACATAAAATTAATTACATTCTCTGCAGTATCATTGGACATAACTTTTTCTGGTAATATATCTAGGGATTCTACTTCTATTTTCAAATCTGAATCTGAAGTTTTAAACTCATCCTTTAGTACTTTTTGCAAATTTGCCACTTCATTTTTTAGGACAGATTCACATTTAGAACATGACACTAAAATAGCCTCTGAATCAGAAGCTATGACATTATGTTTAGAACCTCCTGATATTTTAGATATTTTAAAATCTACGTTCTCTCTTAGATTTTCAAGCACACGAGCCATAAGCTTATTTGCATTTGCCCTGCCCTTGTGTATTTCTGCACCGGAATGCCCCCCTTTTAAGCCTTCAATTCTTATGGAAAAGGTCTTGTCATCTTTATCTGGGTTATTCCATTCTATAGGAATACTTGCTTTAGCTGAACATCCTCCAGCACAACTTACAAGTAATACCCCCTCTTCTTCTGAATCTATATTTATAAGAATTTTTCCCTTTATATTTTCAGGATTCAATCCTATAGCTCCATTCATACCAGTTTCCTCTGAAGTAGTAACTAGTAATTCCATTGGAGGATGAGGTATGTCATTAGAAGCCAAAACGGCAAGCCCCATGGCAACTGCTATACCGTCATCCCCTCCAAGAGTTGTACCTGCAGCATATATCATATCATCTACTATCTTTAATTTCAGCGGATCCTTGGTAAAATCATGTTCTACCCCTGAGTTTTTTTCGCATACCATATCCATATGTCCCTGTAATATTATCCCCTGGCTATTTTCATATCCTCTAGTCCCTTTTTTTCTTATAACCACATTTAAATCCTTATCCTGCACAACTTCTAAATTATGCTTTTTTGCAAAAGAAACCAAATAATCACTTATTTCTTTTTCATTTCCGGATTCTCTGGGTATACTGCTAATTTCTTCGAAGTACTTAAACACTTCAGTTGGTTCAATATTTTGCAATACTTTACTCATATCAATCATCCTTTCTTAGATATCTCGTGTAGCATATGCTACACAATCGTTTATCCCTCTTTTCTAAAGGAATATAAATCATTACAAGCAGGGTCTTAGGATAAAAAGCATGTGATAAAATTATTATACCACTTAAAGAAAACTATTTCATAATCATTAATTTCTGGGAGAATTCAGTGATAAATTTGAAAAATCAAATTATTTGACATAAACTATAAATGTATATAAAATACAATTGTGAAATATACGAAGAAACAAAATACCGTATTCCAAACACTTTACTTAAAATGAGGTATATAAATGAAAATATCAAAAATTATAAATAAAGCCATAATAGCAGATTTATCTTTATTATTTGCGGCCATGTTATGGGGAGGAGGCTATACTGCCACTAAAAATGCTTTAAATAACGTAACCCCTTTTTATATGATGGCTATAAGATTTCTATGTGCTGGAATATTAATTTCAGCTATATTTTTTAAAATAGTCATAAAGACATCTATAGAAGATGTCGTTCGCGGTTTTGTAATAGGCATATTTTTATTTTTGGCCTTTGCTACCCAGACCATAGGTCTTAATTACACTACTGCAAGCAAACAATCTTTTTTGACATCAGTCTATGTAATTATACTTCCCTTTATATACTGGAAGATATTTAAAACAAAACCTAAATTAAATGTCCTTGTTTCTGCTCTAGTTTCTCTTATAGGGATATTTATGCTAAGCTTAAAACCTGGCATGCATTTAGATATGACTATAGGCGACTGGCTTACTCTCCTAAGTGCAGTATTATTTGCATCACATATAATTTCCATAGCCTGTTTTGCCAGAAAGTCAAACCCTATAATATTATCCGTGCTGCAGATGTTCTCTGCAGGCATTCTTTCAATTATATTTGCCGTTATATTTGAACCTAATTTAAATAAAATACCCAGAAATGCCTTATTTTCACTTTCATACTTAATAATTTTCAGCACTATGGTAGCTTTTTTAATACAAAACATAGCTCAAAAATATACTAATCCTAATCATGTGGGCATACTATTATCTCTTGAATCCGTATTTGGTGCCATTTTTTCAGTGATATTTTTAAAAGAAATATTCACCTTAAATATGGTGCTGGGAGCAAGCATAATATTTTTGTCTGTAATTATTGCAGAAATGGATTTTAACATATCTTCAAATAAATAATATATAATGTTTTAAGCATATTTTTCTAAAAATCCTACCTATTCAAATTACACAGATTTCACATTGCTCTGTCATATCATAGTCATAGTCTCCAATTATAATTTGTATTGAAAAGAAAAAATTAAAATAAATTACTGTATAATAAAAATTTTAGGAGGTATTAGAAATGTTAAAAACAAGATACAAATTACTTTCAGCTTTAGTACTTGCAGTACCATTACTAGTAAATACAGGGATTGCCACAACGGTACAAGCATCTTCTGTTAATAATGCAAAGGCCAGTATAGTTTATAAATCCTATTACTCTTTTGCAAATTTCAAATCTAAACTAGACGCCTTAGTTGCATCAGGAACTATAAATTCAAGCCAGGAAAATATAATATTAAATCTATATTATAATGGTAACATAACAACAAGAGAAACTTTTAAAGCTCAACTAGATGCTTTAGTGGCAGCAGGAACTATAACACAAAGTCAAGCAGTATCCATATTAAATACATTTAGTGGTTGGGGTTCTACCTGGAAAATACCGGCTCCATCTAAAGACTCACATGATAACAAGAAAATAATTGATAAGACAAAAAATACTACACCATCATCTAATAAAAATAAAGCAAAAAATAATAACACAGTAACTAATAAGGATAAAGCACAAAATGGTAATTCTGCATCTAATGTAGCTGGACAAACTAATGTTCATTAAATAAATTAAAAATTGACTACATTTATAAGACAATATCACATAAACAAAAATAAGATATGGTTGTTTTAAGAATCAAGTTATTTCTTAAACTATCAAAAGGCTGCTGCATAATTAATTTATGCAACAGCTTATTTTTTATACAAATATAAGGTTTTATAAGTTAAATTGTAAATTACATAAACTTCACATAACTATTTGATACCGAGCCCACAATCGTCAGTTATAATTTTTTTAAAGGAAAAGTTAAATAAAACAATTTACCACATATTATTGTAGTAAAAAATTAGGAGGTATCAGAAATGTTAAAAATGAAGTACAAATTACTTTCAGTTTTAGTTCTTGCAGCACCGCTATTAGTGAATACAGGGATTGCTACAACGGTACAAGCATCTCCTGTCAATAATGCAAAGACCAGCATAATCTATAAATCTCACTATTCTTTTGAAAACTTTAGAACTAAATTAGATGGATTAGTGGCATCAGGAACTATAAGTTCAAACCAAGAAAATATAATATTGAATCTATATTATAATAATAAAATAACAACAAAAGAAACCTTTAAGGCTCAATTAGATGCTTTAGTAGCAGCAGGAACTATAACACAGAGTCAAGCTATATCTATATTAAATGCATTTAGCGGCTGGGGTTCTAGCTGGCAAATACCAGCACATAGTCAGACATATAATATAAAACCATACAATCCCTCTAAATAAAGTTTATTAGAGTACCAACTTTATTGAAACATTTTAAATGAATATAACACATAAAAACTAGGGGGGAGTTATTAAAAACTTCTCTCTAGTTTTATCTATAAACCATATAATTACAATTATGTACTCACTATATATAAGAAAATTTGAATATGGAAGAATCTCTACATGGTTTAATGAAAATATCCTTCAATTGGAATTACGAACCTATTAAAATAAAAACCTTAGAATTTTACTCAACTATAATACTAATTTAAGTTGAGGTGATAAAATTGTCTAAAAAGATATATTTGGTTGAGGACGAACTTAATTTAAACATTTTACTTGAGAAATATCTTAAAAATGAAGGCTATGATGTAACTACTTTTTCTGATGGAAGCTGTGCAAAAAACAGGATAAAAGATATGCCGGATCTCTGGATATTAGATATAATGCTTCCCGATATAAATGGTTATGCACTAATTAAATGCATAAAAGAAAATAACGAAAATACGCCTGTTATATTTATATCCGCAAAAAATGAAGAATTTGACAGAGTGGTGGGACTAGAACTTGGCAGTGATGATTATTTATCAAAACCGTTTTTACCTAGAGAATTAGTTATACGAACCAATAATCTTATTGAAAAAATTTATGGTACTACTAATGAAACACAAAATTTAAACATACAAATTGGACAATACTTAATTAATAAAAAACAGAGAACAGTCTTATTTAAGGGTAAAGAACTTAGACTTACCAGTAAAGAATTTGATTTATTAAGTTATCTTGCTGAAAACAAAAATAGTTTAACTTTAAGAGAACAAATTTTAACAAATGTTTGGGGTAACAATTATTTTGGTTCTAGTCGGGTAGTAGATGATACCATAAGAAGGCTTAGAAAAAAAGTGAATAAGTTAACTATAGAAACAATATATGGATATGGCTATAAATTGATCAATGGTCATGAAAATATTTAAAGCAAACTCATTAGGCTTCAATGAATTAAAAATCTCACTAATACACAAAATTTGATTATTGATATAGATAAAAATAAGGTAAGGCGATTATGATGATAAATATACATTTAGGCCAAGTTTCTCATAAATTATGTTTAGTTACTTATGTGCCATATTTTTTAGATAATAAGATCTTCTATAAAATTATTCTTATAGGAATTGTGTTCATTGTTATATCATTTTTTACTTCAAAGCTAGTTTCACAACATATATCACAACCCCTGAAAGAATTAGAAGACCATACCAAAAAAATGGCTGACAAGCATTGGGGTGAACCAATTAAAATAAAAAGTAATGATGAAATCGAAAATCTTGCAAATTCTATAAATATGATGCAGAAAAAGCTGAAATATGATGAAGAAAATAAGAAGCTGTTTTTTCAAAGTATGTCTCATGATTTAAAAACGCCAGTTATGGTTATTATGAGCCATGCAGAGGCTATTATAGAAGGTGTATATATAGATACTATCGAAAAAACAGCTGAAATAATAAAAAATGAAGCTATAGATCTTGAAAAAAAAATCAAGCAAATATTATATTTGAATACATTTGAATATATATTAGAAAATGATTCAGAAAATGAAGACATAAACTTACAAGAACTGATTAATGATATGCTGAATAGATTTCAAATATTTAATGTTAATATTAATTGGAAAATAGAAATTACTAAAAGTATCATCTTTGCAAATAAAGAGCAGGTAAGGATTTCTATAGAAAACGTATTAGACAACGCCCTAAGATATGTAAAGACTACTATAAAAATAATATTAAAGAAAGATGCTGATTTTGCTGTTCTTGAAATTTATAATGATGGAAATAATATTAAAACTGAAGATATAGAACGTATATTTGACAATATGTACAAAGATAAAAGTGGTAATTTTGGATTAGGACTTGCCATATCAAAGAAAATAATAAATTTCTATGATGGAGATATCAAGGTCGTAAACAGAGAACAAGGGGTAAGTTTTGTAATTAGGTATCCAATTAAAAGCAGTCATCAATAGAATGATGATTGCTTGCTTATATTTAAAAGATTCCATAAAGCTCACATAATTATTACACATTATATCTACAATCATTAGCTATAATTCTTTTAACTGATCAAGTAATTCTTAGGTTAAGGTGGTTGTAAGTTTATGAAGGTATTTAAAATGAAATCATTGATGTTAAGAATATGGGTAACATTTACAATTATCATTCTTATAATAATATGCTGCATTTCATTTCTATATTTAGTGGCTTTCAGAATTTTTGATGAAAATTCTAAAATTCAAGATTTAGCAGCAGCTCACAATATATTAGTGAAAAATGGTAATTTTGAAGATCCTTTAAGATTTGATAAATTAAAAAATCTTGTAAATATTAAAAACTTAATTGTCAATATTAATGAAACTACAACTCAAACAATAAATATAAATGCTCCTAATGATCAACCAGATTCATCGGAGAATAAAGAAGGAAAATGGTTAACAGGCTTTATTAAGTACGTAAATAACTCCCAAACCCAATTTAAAGAGAATTACAATAATATCGAGTTTCTTTTTATAATAAGTCCAATAAAAAGTCAAACTTCAGAAAAAGCATATTTTATTACCTATATGCCATATTTTTTAGATAAAACTGTACTTTATAAAGCTATTTTAACAGGCATTATATTTATTTTCATAGCTTTTTTTACCTCAAAACTCGTTGCAGGATACATTTCAAAGCCTCTTAAAGAATTAGAAGACTATACTAAAAAAATAGCCAATAAACAGTGGGGTGAACCAATTAAAATAAGGAGTAATGATGAAATTGGGAGTCTTGCAAATTCTATGAATATAATGCAAAAAAAATTAAAGTATGCTGAGGAAAGTGAAAAATTATTTTTTCAAAGTATATCCCATGATTTAAAAACACCAGTTATGGTTATTATGAGTCATGCGGAAGCCATTATAGAAGGCTTATATATAGACTCTATTGAAAAAACAGCTGAAATAATAAAAAATGAAGCTATATATCTTGAGAAAAAAATCAAACAAATATTATATTTAAATACTCTAGATTATATGCTAGAAAACAATATAGAAAATAGAGATACAAACCTACAGGATATTCTTAATAAAATAATACACAGATTTAAAACATTTAACAATAACATCATATGGGATTTAAATATCAAAAAAAGTATTATTTGGGGCAATAGAGAAAAAGTGATGATTTCTATAGAAAATGTAATGGATAATGCATTAAGATATGCAAAAACTACTATAAAAATAACATTAAAGGAAGAAAATAATTTTGCTGTTCTTGAAATTTATAATGACGGAAATACTATTAGAAATAATGATATAGAACGCATATTTGACAGCATGTATAAAGATAGAAAAGGAAATTTTGGTCTTGGACTTGCTATATCAAAAAAAATAATTAACTTTTACAAAGGAGATATCAAAGCAGTAAATAGATTAAATGGTGTAAGTTTTATAATTAAGTATCCAAATTTATGCTAAACAGTTATTGTAGGAATATATTTTGTTCTTATATATTCCTACAATATTCTTATAGTTCAATAAGACCATAGATATAATTAAATACAGTATTAAGATATAGTTTAGTGATACATTTATTTTGAATGCTTATGTTCTGAACAATTATTGGATGACCCACTATTGTGTCCTGAATTATTAGATGCAGAATCATTATGTTTAAAATCATTAGATGCATGTTTATCATCTTTTGAATCAGTAGATACATGCTTGTCATTTTTTGAATCATTATCTAATGTTGGTGACGGTATTTCAAACGTAGGCTGCCAGATAGTAAATAAATTTAATATAGATACTGCTTGACTCTGTGTTATAGTTCCTGACGCAACTAAAGCATCTAATTGAGCTTCAAAAGTTTCAGATGTGATTTTACCATCATAATATAAATTCAATATTATTGTTTCCTGGGCTTGAGTTATAGTTCCTGCTGTTACTAAAGTATCTAATTTAGCTTTAAAGTTTTCAAAAGAAACATATGATTTGTAAATTATATTTGAATTATTATGTTTAAAAGCATTTTCATCAAGTATATTAGACGAAACTGCATTACGGGATATTACATTAGATACTTTGGTATTATTACTGCTGTCACATGCATGTACTGTTGTAGCAATTCCTGTATTTACTAGTAGTGGCGCTGCAAGCACTAAGGCTGAAAGTAATTTGTACTTCATTTTTAACATTCTTGGTCCCCCTTAAATTTTTTGTTTGTTATTATTTGTTTGTTACTACTTAATAGTATATCTAAAAATTATAGTTATCTTGTCAAATTACAATGTGAACTTTGTGTAATTTATAAAAGGGACCAATTCCATTTAACCTAATAGAACAAGCACATAATTTATATATTGAATAACTTCCCACTGCCGATTATTAATGCTAATTTCATATAAACCTTAGAATAACCTGATATTTAAAAAAACATTTTTACTTATCTTCTTTTTTCTTTATTTTCTTAATTATTTCGGGTACTAATTCTACAAGCTTGTCAATATTAGCTTTACTTTTTATAGGGAGCATTTTAACTGTATCATCTTTTATTACAAGTACAGCATCTGGAGTTATCTTTGCACCTGCACCAAGACCTAAACCTCCCCCCTCCTGCTTATTTCCGGAATCAGAGCCTTCTCCTCCTCCAGTTCCACATCCGAATGTTACAGTTATAAAGGGCACCAAAATAATACCTTCTACATTTATAGGCTTACCTACAACAGTCTCTGTTTTAAAAAAATTCTCCAATTTTGAAAATAGTACTTCTGTATTTTCCTTGATATCCACCACAATTACCTCTCCTTCATTAATTTGTCTTATTATTAATTATTATAGTCAAATACATACAAACTTAAAATATATATTTTTTTTCATTGTAAACTCTAATCAAACTTCATCTCATCTGAACTTTTAAATTTAATTTTTCCCATTTTTGATTTCTTCTTGAATTTAGCTTTTAATTTAGTCATAATATTTTCATATGCATTACATATAAGGAATTTAAGTGTAATACCAATTAAAAGTATAATTCTTGTTTTTCCCTCAACTTTTACTTCTAAATTAAAAATCTTATTAAAAAAATCAGGATTTAATTTGATAGAGTGTGCAGGTAAAAGTAAAGAAATAGCGCCTATGAATCCACTTAGTATTCCTGTTATGTAAGGATCTTCAAATCCATATATTCCTTCTATTTTTACGTACTTAGGTTTAATTATGGAGATAAATTTCCCTAAATATTCTCTATATTTGCTAATCATCTCAATTGTGTTTACTATGTGAAAGGATGTATCCTCCATATCACCTTCTATCCTGATCTTATCTTGTCTATGCTGTTTAAAGTCTGTTTTTAATTTCTTTTTAAAAAATAGTATCTTTACAAAAATTTCTACGTTTTCATTGGTACCTTCTGCCATTATAGATATGATATTTAAAAATAAGTCCATCCTTACGCCATAATTAATTTTACGCTGCCTATAGGTTAATTCAATTTTATATTTTATGTTATTTAATATTATGACCATAAAAAAAATTACAATAAATAGTAATATAATTCCTATTATTTTTAAAAAAATCAAACCAACTACACCTCCTATTAATGTAATTTAAAATTTTTACTATCCTTTGATTTAAACCCAAATCAGTTTATATATTAATATCTTAAAAAATACTCAACTATATATATTTTTAATGCAGTTTCTGCTAAACTTTATATAAAGTGTACTTTAAAGGGGGTAAATTATGCTTTTCTTTTTATATTCATCGGCAATATTAAGTATTTTATTAGGCACATTATTATTTAAAAGACAAAGCAAAAAATTAAAAAATAAAAAATTTAATGAAAAACAGCTATTAGAATATTGGATAAAAAGAATGTTTGTAAATATAATTGTAATGTGCATACTATGTATATTTTTATTAGTTGTTCTTCCATTTTTAATATGGCTTATATTCCCTAAAGAAGTAGGTATTACAGATAAAATTACTGAAACTAAAAATTTATCTCCAATTTCTAATCAGAGTTATATAAAACAAAAAATAAATAATAATGTTAAAGTATATACTGTAAATATAGGAACTACCCAAAAACCTAATCTTATAGATTTTGAAAAAAACTCCTTAGAAATAATATCTACTAAAAAGGAAAGTCCAAAATACGAAAAAATAGCTAGATATAAAATAACAAAATTAAAAGGTAATAATATAATATCATCTGCCGTAAATGATATTTATGCTAATATATACATTCAATATGGCGAAGAAAAATTTATAGAAAATAAGGTGAAGATATTCATACCATCAAGTGACTCTTAGATTCAAGTGGAATTTGCTTATAAGAAATGCTTTTTTCCATCTGAACCTTATTAACAGTATTCTTAGTGTCTTTAGCACTTAGAATACGTTATCTTTTAGGAGAAAAACTTATCCAAGTACTCAAGCAGTTCTTACCTCCCACTTTGAAGAAGATGGGAGTATTAGCTAATTACCATGTTCGGATAAAATTTTACAGTACTTGTACATATAAAGTCATTATATCATATAAATTTCAAGGGGGTATTAGATGTTTAATTACTATGGATTTATTATAGGATTATTTGTATTACTTTTAACAGGTATTGGTCATGTTGCTGTAATAAAGGGTGAATATTATTTAGGAGTACGTATATGGCCTATATTCCTGATTATAAGCATTCTCAGTATATTGATTTCTACCATGGTAAAGAATACTATACTATCTGCATTCTTAGGAATTTTAGGATTCACTTTCCTTTGGGGAATATTAGAGCTATTCAAACAAAAAAAAAGAGTGGAAAAAGGTTGGTTTCCTAAAAAAAATAATTAATATATATTTTAAAGGATCAGAGGTTAAGCATGAATAAACATTTTTTTATAAAACTAATAGGGTTATTGGCTGTAGTTATATTTTTACTTTCAATTTTAATATATAGAAATTACATATTTAAAAATCAAATAACCTATATTTATAAATACAGTCAAATTCAAATTCCCCTAGATAATAAAACTAAATTAAACTCTAGTAGTATAAAAAATATTTCCATAAAAGATGAAAATAATAATAATATTTATACCTATGTATTTTTAAGCGTTGATGGTAAAACCCTTATGATAAATCCCCCTATAGATGGATTTCATGAAAGCAGCACCATCTCTATCGAAATAAGCCAAAACAACACATTATATTTTAAAGTAAAAAAGCATACACAAATTAAAGTATCTAAATCTATAGGAGAACCTAAATATGGAGATATAGTGGGAACTACTGGTAAATTTATGGAGTACCAGTACGATCATATGGGAATATACATAGGTAATAACAAAGTTATTCATTACTGCAGCAGTACAGGTAATGCCGCAGACGCTAAAATACAGGAAACAGATATGGAACCTTATTTTAAGAAAGGTACTTACTTTATTTTAAATATAGAAAATGCTGTGCCGTTTAACTCTCAAGAAACTGTAAAAAAGGCAAAAACAAGATTGGGAGAAAGAAGTTATAATTTACTACAAAATAATTGTGAGCATTTTGTTATATGGTGTAAAACAAACAATTCAGAATCCCCTCAACTAGAAAATTTATCTGAAAAAGAAATGGTTCAAATAAAAATACTTACATCCCTTGGTATAAACCTACAATAAAAATTAAGAGTTATGAAATATATTTCCATAACTCTCAATTAAATCACCACTTTAAGCCTAAACACTTTTTACTGAATACTATATAATCCCTTGCTTTCCATATATTTATAGATAGATTCCCCATGCTGTTGTTCTTCCTTCTGTATGTGATTTAATACATTCCGAACATTTGTATCTTTAAATTCAAATATGGAAGTATCATATGTACCCGAAATATACTTTTCTGTCATAAGCATATCCTTGCACATATCCGCATCAGAAACCTGGCTTCCTGCAGATGAAGAAGAACTATTCATATTTGAATTTATATTGTTTGTATTTTGTTTATTATTTGTATCAGGCACCTGACCCTGTAAAATAGTGTTAATACTGTTCAAATGTTCTTGCTCTATTGAAGCATTATTTAAAAACAACTGTTTTAACTGTGAATCCCTGGCCTGATTAGCATAATTGGTATACTTCTGTATACACATAGCTTCATGACTCTTCTGATCTTCTAATAATGATCTTTCCTTATTACTTAAACTTACCGAATTAGCTAAATTCATCGACATAAAAAACACCTCCAAAATTATTATGTATCCCCATCAATAAATTTATACAAAAAAAACTTCAAATAAAATATATTTTATTTGAAGCCATATGAGTTACTTAATCGTATAATATATAGAAAGATTTATGTAAACTCCTGGTAAATAATAAATATATAAATTGGAGGGTACACAAGTTATATAGTGAAAAACATTTATAGGAGTTTACACAAACTTATTTATTAAATTAGTCATTATAATATATCATTTAACATGATTATATCATTAAACCAATATATTTAAAACCTCTATATTAATAAATTTTTCAAGATATATCTTTGAAATAATTTACGTTAACACAATTTACAGCTTTGAATATATTATCATTGTAGAGAGAATATACGAGGTGAAAATATTGTATTCAAGATTTATCCCCTATGTAAATCCCCAGTTTATGCGTAATTCTAATCTTCCTCATTCTTCGGGTAGAAGACTCGCAAGAGCATATGTTCCTATGCAGCCCTATATAGGCCTACTTCCTTTAAACATTGCATTAAAAAAAGGTACTATATTCCCAAATCTTGCTATGCCTTACCCTGAAAATGAAGATTGTATAGGAGGAAAATAAGTATGGATAATCGCGAAAATTTACTGAATAAAATTCGTCAATTAGAATTTGCTACATTAGATTTAAGTATATTTTTAGATAACTTTCCCGATAACAAAAAAGCACTATCAGACTTCAATACATTCTCAAAACAGCTTATGAAACTTATAAGAGAATATGAACTAAACTTTGGTGCTCTATTTAATTTTGGCTTCTCCCAAAGTCAGTACCCCTGGACATGGGTAAATGAACCCTGGCCTTGGGAATCTGACATGTAGGAGGTAGTGTATATGTGGATTTATGAAAAAAAATTACAACATCCTGTGAATATTAGGTGTAAAGACCTTCAAATGGCAAAATATCTGGTTGCCCAATACGGAGGTCCCGATGGGGAATTAAGTGCCGGTATTAGATACTTGAATCAACGTTATACTATGCCTACCGGTAAAACCCAAGGATTACTTACAGATATAGGTACTGAAGAATTGGCTCACGTTGAAATTATAGCTACAATGGTATACCAGCTACTAAAAGATGCCACTATAGATGAACTTAAAGAAGCAGGACTAGCTTCTCACTATACCCAGCATGGCAAAGCCACTTTTCCTACAGATGCCAATGGTGTTCCGTGGACAGCTGCATATATTCAGGCATCAGGAGATCCTATAACAGACCTTCATGAAGATATGGCCGCTGAACAAAAAGCCAGAACAACTTACGAACATCTAATAAAATTAACAGATGATGTTGATATAATAGATGTCCTAAAATTTTTATGGGCCAGAGAAATCGTTCACTTTCAACGTTTTGGAGAGGCTTTGGTTCAAGTACAGGATCTCATGGATACCAAAAAGTGCTTCTAATACTAACTAATAAGTTAAGGGTTATGGATAATTTTCCCTTAACCCTTAACTTTTTATCCCCCTATAAATTGTCCTCCATTTATATGTATAACTTCACCTGTAACATAGGAAGATTCCATTGAGGCAAGAAATACATAAGCCGGCGCTATCTCTACTGGCTGGGCAGGTCTTTTTATAGGACTGTTTGAACCAAACTTACCTACCTTTTCAGCACTAAAGGATGATGGAATAAGAGGAGTCCACACGGGTCCCGGTGCCACTGCATTTACCCTTATGTTTCTACCTATCAAAGATAATGCCATGGAACGAGTAAAAGATACTATGGCACCTTTTGTACAAGAATAATCTAAAAGTGTTTCATTGCCATCATAAGCAGTTATGGATGTGGTGTTTATTATAGAACTTCCGGGATTCAGATGAGGCAACACCGCTCTTGTAAGATAAAACATACTGAATATATTAGTTCTAAAAGTCCTCTCCAGCTGTTCATTTGTTATGTCCTCAATGCTGTTTTGGGTAAATTGTACTCCAGCATTATTTACTAATATGTCTATCTTACTAAACTTATCCATTACACTTTTCACTGCACTTCTGCAAAAATTATCATCTGAAATATCTCCTGAAAGCAACACACATTGTCTCCCATTTTTTTTAACAATTTCTTTTGTGTATTTGGCATCATCGTGCTCATCGTAATAAATTATTGCCAAATCAGCACCTTCCTTTGAAAAAGCTGCAGCAACTGCTCTTCCTATGCCGCTGTCTCCTCCTGTAATCAATGCAACCTTATCCTTTAGCCTATTTCTGCCTTTATAATTTGGATCTTCAAATACAGGTCTGGGATTCATTTGGGATTCTATACCCGGATGTTTATTTTGAGTTTGCTCTGGAACAGCTTTAGGAAAGTTTAAGTAAAATTCATTATTCATATGTTATAATCCTCCTATACTATTTTAAAATCAATTAACAATAGTATTGGTAACTGTAGAAATATCATTCATAAAATATAATAAATAACAAAAGAATACCCATTCAAGGATATTCTTTTTTGTCCTTAAAACATATTGGTTTTTCAATCTTTATGAACTCTGATATCTGGTGACTTTTTAAATAAGTAATGTAAAAATAGGGTTGCTACTGCCAACTTATACTTTTTTTCATATGAAATAGAATTACCATCTTTTATAAAACTTTGTATATCCTCTAATTCAAGTTTTGAATATATAGCTAAAGTTTTATAACTAATCTTAAAGTCATCTACTAATACATCTATTACACCTTTAATTCGCTCATCTTCATTTATCATAGATATTCCATTTGATAACATAAAAATTAAATTTGATAAAGAGCTAGGAGTTAAAATAGGTAAGTCATTTAACTTATCTTTTTGATTTTCACATGAGTACATGCTGTTAGTGTAAAAATCTTTAAAGCTGTTTTTCTTATCCATATAATCTTTCAACCAAAGATAATCTATTCCAATTATTTTGCTTAAAGATTCTAATGTAATTAGATTGTTTTCAATCAAAGATTGTATATCCCCTCTTAATTTATCATCTCCATTATAATTCTTATCAAAAAACTCCATAGCTAGCTTGTCCAAACAATTGTGTGATCACAATATGCAACCGGAATAACTCCAGCAAAAGTTGTAATAGGCAGAGATAATAACATAATTATCCCAAATAAAACACTAGCTAACCTTTTTTTCATCATTTTTTTCCTCCTTAATTTCTAATAATTATTATAATTTATATTAAATACATTTTAATATACAATTTGTAAAAATAATGTCATAATTTGTATTTATAATTAAAAAATTTAAAGATTGGTAAAATAATATTTTATAACTTTTGGGTACAGGGATTTTCTCATTTCCCCTTAAATAAAAAACACGGGAAACTGTAAAAATACAACCGCCCTTAAGCAACAGAAATTCTTCCATAATATATTAGGAGCGAGGTTAAAGTACGTTCAAACTCCCAGGGCTTAATTGACCCAATATACGAGGATTAATGCTAGCACCTGCTCTAAAATGCAGAACGAAGGAATGTAGAGACATAGATATGTACTCCGTGAGATATGGTAGGGTAATCATTAGAGCTATATAGGTGTGCCTTCTTAAAAATATCGGAATGCAACTCATGCTTTTATGCTTACGTTTAATCTTGTTCAGCCAATATCATCTATATATTCAATATAATAACATATATAAATTTACACTACTTATTTGCTAATAATAAAATTCTATGAAAATAAAAGTAAATATAAATTAAAATTATTGAAGTAGGAGTAAATTAAGAAAGTTTTGCTATTTCCTTCTGTATGAAAAAACTAAAAAAACGTTGGTTTGTGATATAAAAAAAAGAAGCAATCTGCTTCTCAGTACTCTCTTTGGTGCGAAGGATGGGACTTGAACCCACACGATGTTACTCGCTACCCCCTCAAAGTAGTGCGTCTGCCTATTCCGCCACCTTCGCATTATTCATATTATTAAAATAATAAAGGCATTATTTAATTTTTATAACTTAAAACACCTAGTATTTACTGACCTAACATACAATAGTATTATAATCACTTTTGATAATGCTGTCAACTAAAATTTAATAATATATATTTGCTAATATACTCATTAAAGTATTGTTGTATAAAAATTTGTAAATTCTGTAATTCACCTCTACCCTTTTAATATATTTATCTGTTTCCTGAAAAGGTATATAGTCAAGATTTTTTCCATCCGTGGAATGTTCCGAATTCTTTAGCCATTTTTGCACATTTCCTCTTCCTCCATTATATGCAGCCAATACAAGCTTCATATCATTATTAAATTCTGCCTTTAAATCATTTAGATACCAGCATCCCATTCTAATATTAAATTCCGGATCATATAGCATGTCTTCATTAAAATTAGTTATATTCATTTTTTCTGCCGCCCATTTAGCTGTATCTGGAGTTATCTGCATGAGACCTATGGCATTCTTATTTGATTTTACATATCTTTTAAAATTACTTTCTGTCTTAATTACAGCAATTACAAAATAAACATCCAGACTATATTCTTTAGAATATTTCACTATGTAATCCGAATATTTTAAAGGAAAATAATATCTCACCACACTTCTTGCACTAAATATTGCTATTATTATTAACACCACTGCTACTATTTTCATTTTAGATTTCAATGTTATTTATGCCTTAAATATTACATATTAAGGCACTCCACCCCCTACAAATTCATAGTTATCTTATTCAATATTTCTTCTAACTGTTTTTTTGTTTCATCTAAAGTATTTGAATTATCCAATACAAAATCAGCATATTTTTTCTTTTCTTCTAAGGACATTTGAGAATTTATTCTATCAATTATCTGATTTTCTGTCAATTGATCTCTTTCCTTTACCCTAAATATTTGAGTTTTCTTATTTGCCCATACCAGTATAATTATATCTGTGTACTTATAGAATCCACTTTCTATAAGAGTAGCCCCATCTATTATACAAATTTCTTCTCCTCTTTTATGCAGTTCATCTATTTTTTCAAATACTTCTTTTTTAATAAAAGGCATTATTATATCTTCATATATATTTTTTTTATCCTTGTTTGAAAATATGTAATCTCCAAATTCTCTTCTCTTCAGCTTCCCCGAGCCATCAATAAATTTTTCTCCAAAAGTAGATTTTATTTTATCTGTTATTACAATATACTTTTCCATTACATCTCTAGCTATAATATCCGCATCTATTACAGCTATACCCTGCTCCCGCAATATATTAGAAACAGTACTTTTTCCACTACCTATCCCTCCAGTAAGTCCTATCTTAATCACACTTTTCCCCACCTTCAATTATTTTATTTAACTTGATACCAATTATCCCCTATACTTATATCCACTTCAAGAGGAACCTTTAGCTTAAACACATTTTCCATTTCCTCTTTTACAATGTCTTTTACATCTTTTAGTTCATCTTTATACACATTTAATACCAGTTCATCGTGAACCTGAAGTATTATCTTGCTTTTAAAATTATTATCTTTTAATCTATTAAAAACATTTACCATAGCTATTTTTATAATATCCGCTGCACTTCCTTGAATGGGAGTATTCATGGCAAACCTTTCTCCTAGAGCTTTTATTATTTTATTAGAAGATTTTATCTCCGGTATAAACCTTCTCCTATTTAAAATGGTGGTAACATAAAAATTCTTTTCGGCCTGCTTTACTATATCATTCATGTACAACTTCACTTTAGGATATTTTTCAAAATAAGCATCTATATAAGATTTTGCTTCTTTTCTGGGTATATTTAAATTCCTTGCTAAGCTAAAATCACCAATACCATATACTATACCAAAATTTACGGCTTTTGCATTACTTCTCTGTGTAGATGTTACTTCTCCCAAAGGTACATTAAATACCTCTGATGCAGTTTTAGTGTGAATATCATTGTGGTTTATAAATGCATTTATTAAATTTTCATCCCCTGATATATGGGCAAGCACCCTAAGTTCTATTTGCGAGTAATCTGCCGAGAGTATAACACAATCCCTATTATCTGGTATGAATATTTTTCTTATTTCTTTTCCCATCTCATATTTTATAGGTATATTTTGAAGATTGGGTTCGGTACTTGAAAGTCTCCCTGTAGTAGTTACTGTTTGATTAAAATTAGAATGAATCTTACCATCTTCCTCTATTACTCCTTTTAATCCTTCAATATATGTGGAATATAATTTAGTAAGCTGTCTATAATAGATTATTTTTTCAATTACAGGATGTTTACCATGTAATCTTTCCAATACATCTGCATTAGTGGAATATCCCGTTTTAGTCTTTTTTATGACAGGCAGATCCAACTTTTCAAATAATATTTTACCCAGCTGTTTTGGAGAATTTATATTAAATTCTTCCTCGGAGAGAAAATATATTTCCTTTTGTACCTTATCTATTTCTATTTTAAATTTCTCCTCCATCTCAGTTAACTTATCCTTATCCACCTTAAATCCTTCACACTCCATAGATGCCAGTACAAAAGTAAGTGGCTGTTCTACTTCATACAACAATTTATCCATAGAAGAATCTGATATCTTCTTCTTTAAAGTAGAGTATAACCTGCTAAACAACAATGTTTCTTTTATAAAACAATCTTCCCTTTCCTCAGAGATTTCTATATTCAGATACTCCTTAATAATATCCGGTAATTCATAGTTGGTCCTAGCCGGATCCATTAAATAAGCTGCTATCTTTATATCGAATTCTATGCCTAAAAGCTTTATTCCCATTCTATGCAATATACTGCAAGGTACTTTCACATCATAACTCACTTTACTTAAGCTAGAATTTTCAAACAACATTTTAGCTGTTTCCACTGCTTTAATTTTATTTTCATCATATATTTCTTTTATGTGTATTTCAAAATTTTTTTCTCCTATATTTATAAATATCTTATCTATGTAATTTTTAGCATAACTATTCTCATCTACAACTTTGAAATTAATATAAAGTAATTTATTTTTCATATCTTCAGCTTCTAAAGAGTCTATAAAGTTATGAACTTTATTTAAAGTATCTATAACCTCACATTCTACCTGAAAATCTTCCACTTCTATTTTATCCTGTTCCTCCACTTTAGGTATTTTATCCATTAAGGATTTAAACTGAAGTTTTTCAAATAATTTTCTTAAGCCTTCGGCATTATATTGTTCTTTCGATTCAATAGATTGTAAATCCAGTTCTATAGGAACATCTGTGACAATAGTGGCAAGCTTTTTACTAAATACAGCCTGTTCCATATAATTTTTTAAATTTTCTTGAACTTTTTTCCCTTTAATATTATCTATATTACAAAGTACATTTTCTATGCTTTTATACTCTTTTATCAATTTAAGGGCAGTTTTCTCTCCTATACCAGGTACCCCAGGAATATTATCCGAAGCGTCCCCCATAAGCCCTTTTACATCTATAAATTCCGTAGGGGTTACTCCATAATCATCTATAATTTTATTTCTATCATATATTTCCTTTTGTGTTATACCTTTTTTAGTTATTACAATTTTCACTGAATCTGTGGCCAGCTGGAGGGCATCTCTATCTCCTGTAACTATATATACTTCCATGCCTTTTTTTTCTGCAAAAACGGATAATGTACCCATAAGATCATCTGCTTCAAATCCATCTATTTCAAAAATATTTATGGATAAAAGCTCCAATATTTCCTTAACTATAGGAAACTGTTCTGACAGCTCAGGAGGCATTCTTTTTCTGCCGGCTTTATATTCACTATATTTATCATGTCTAAAGGTAGGTGCACTTCTATCAAAAGTACATACTATGTGACTGGGTTCAATTTCCTTTTTCATTTTCAACAGCATATTTATAAATCCATAAACTGCATTTGTATGAGTCCCTTCTGAATTGGTCAAATCCGGCAGTGCATAAAAAGCTCTATTCATTAAACTATGTCCATCCAATATCAATAATTTTTCTCGAGACATAAAATTACCTCCAAAATTCTATTTAAATATCTAAAAATTAAATTTTTTAAGCTTCTCTATTATAACATCTTACTATATTTACTCTCTACTGTTTTAAATTTCTTACTATTATATCACCTTGTGGAATTTGTAAAATTTCAAACAATTTTCTATAATTTATATCTGTCTCAATGCCACTTTTATGCCAGTGATTTTTACATCCACAGTAATCAAGAATAACACATTGAGGTACCAAATTCAAATTTCTGGCCTTTAATCCTCCTTCTATTAAATTTAGTACACAGGCAATGCCTACAATACCTATGTCCCCATATCTGATATGTTTTCTGCCTGAGAAAGCATTGCTTTCATGGGGAACTATATAAACTTTAAAATTATACTTTTTCCCTATTCTATTTAATATATTAACTTTACAATTTTCAGAACATCTCATACATATAAAACCTTTATCTGTTTTTTTTCTTCTACATGTATTATAAGGCTTTAAACACATACATGCTGGAAGAAATATTATTTTATCCTCTGTTTTTAAAAATGTATCTCTAAAGACTCTATTTAAAATTTCTGCTCCCACCATGTTGAGATGATATTCAACTTCTCTTCGTCCACAAAAAATATTATCTTCTCTCGTTCCATAAAACTTATATTCATTCATTAAAAACTTTTTTACATTTAAAGTATACCCACCGAGTTTTTCTATGGATTCTTTCTCAAACCAATCTGCTAATTCAACAATAAGTTTACCTGCATTACGTACATACTCCTTATTATTATGTTTAAAAAATAAATTCCATATTTCCATTCTTCCAGCTTGAAATTTAAATTCTCCTGTACATTTAAGCCATATTATTAATTTTTCAAAATCATTTTCTATACAGGGTGTATTATAAACTATATCTTTATCGATTTTTCCTTTTAAAAGATATTTATATGCCATTTTCCCTTTTATACTATCTATACACTTTTTAAAAATCCAGGAGTATTGTCTCATACTTGAAAGTAAGGATAAAGTTTTACGAGGTATTTTAGGTAAATCCAAAGATTTTTCTGAATACACATTCCACAAAACCCCCATAATCAGAATTTCCAGTTGGTATTCTTCCCTACTTCCCAATTGTTCTATATCAAACTCTGTAATATATGCCATAAAATCCTCTATTATATTATTTGCCCTAATTTTAATTTTTTGTATTACCTGTTCTGAAAAATCAGGTATAAATTTATAATACTCATCAGAATGTTTTAATTTATCTCTAAGATTATAAGTTATATAATTTTTCATACATTTTCTCTCCTAATTATAATTAACACATATTCTTACTAGAATTCATAACAATAGTTTTCACTTTTATAATTATTTCATTACTTTTTATTTGTTTTACACAATAAACCATATGATCATTTTAAATCCAATATATCCATCAATTTAATAAGGATATATTATAAGAATGCTGTTAAAATAACAACTATAAAACAAGCCTAAACTTCCAAAACTGGAATCAAGTGCGGGGGATAACAATATTTGAGGTGAATCTTTTTATTAAAAAGTAGGACAATCCCTCTCCGAACCTGTCAACTAACCTCGTAGGCTAATTAGGGAGGATATCTATTTATGAATTTCAAAAAAATCAGAACACTACTATTTGCATTAACTTTTTCCATGTTGTCTTTTACACAGGTATATGCTGCTAATTATACAGTAAAGTCGGGAGATTCTCTATTTAAAATAAGTATACTATTTAAAACCGACGTAGACACTATTATAAAAAATAATAATCTAAAAAGCAGCGAAATATATCCAAATCAAGTCTTATATGTGAATTCTAGTACATACACTGTAAAACCTTCAGACACCCTTTATTTAATAGCAAAAAAATACGGTATAGCTCTTAACACATTAATCGCAGCTAACAGCAATGTGGACAAGTATATTTATCCAGGTGAAGTATTAAACATACCTGCAGGTTGGATTTTTAAGAGTACAAGCTCCTCAGGTTCTATAGTACCTTATAGTGAAAGTGACTTAGATTTACTGGCCAGATTAGTAACTGCAGAAGCTGAAGGAGAGGCTTATAAAGCTAAAGTAGCTGTAGCTGCTGTAGTACTTAACCGAGTTCAAAATTCAAGATTTCCATCTACTATAAAAGATGTAATATATGAAGTATCAGGTGGCTATTATCAATTCACTCCTGTATATAATGGATGGATAAACAAATCTGCTTCTCAGGATTCAAAAAATGCTGCTTATGAAGCACTCTATGGCTCTGATCCAACAAATGGTGCGTTATATTACTTTGATGATAGTACAACAAATACCTGGCTCTGGTCAAAACCCATTGCTTTAAGAGTCGGCAAAATGGTATTTGTATATTAATATGAATTTTATACATAGTTTCAATTAATTTTTAAAAATTAAGGCATGAGTAAAACTATAATTTTATTTACTTATGCCTTATATATTTTTATTTATTAAGTTTTTTATATATTATATCCCCAATAGTTTGAAGCAGTTGGACAATTATCACAAGTATTATTACAGTATACACCATTATATTAGTCTGGAATCTATAATATCCGTAATTTACTGCCACATTTCCAAGTCCCCCTCCCCCTACTGTACCTGCCATAGCAGAATATCCTACTACACTTATAACTGTAAGTGTTATTCCAAGTACTATAGATGGAAGAGCTTCTTTTAGCATAACTTTAAATATTATCTGAATATTACTTGCCCCAAAGGATTTAGATGCCTCTATTACTCCAGGATCCACTTCTTTAAAAGAGGATTCAATTACCCTTGCTGCAAAAGGTGCTGCAGCTATGGTAAGTGGAACTATGGCTGCCGTAGTACCTATGGCTTTTCCAACTATAAGCTTTGTAAAAGGAAAGATAGCTATCATAAGTATTATAAATGGAAATGATCTAAGTAAATTTACCACTACATCTAAAACCTTATAAACTGCCTTATTAGGCCTAAGCCCCCCTGGCTGCGTTATTATTAGTAAAACTGCAGGTATAAATCCTATAATTACGGCAAATACTGTAGAAACTATTACCATATAAAATGTCTCTCCTACAGCCGGAAATAGTACCTGCTTAAATATTTCATTAAAACTCATACTATTCCACCTCCCATGTTACATTTTTTGAAGAAAGATAATTACATATTTGTTCCTTATCTTTTTGGTTTATATTTATTACTAGGCTTCCCAGTACATTATCTCGAAATCTCTCAAGTTTTCCCCACACTATGGAAAATTTTATATTTAAATCTATAGCCATAGAAGTTATCAAATTATCCTGACTTATTTCCTTCGGGAAAAATATTCTTATGTTCATTCCTCTTTCCGGCAGTAAATTTTCATTTCCCAGCAATTTTTTCAAATATTCACCTGGCCTTAGGAATACTTCTTCCACATCTCCTTCTACCTTTATCTCCCCACTGTCAATAATTGCTACCTTGTTACATATTTCTTTTATTACTTCCATTTGATGTGTTACTACTACTATGGTTAGTTCAAATTCCTTATTTATCTTCTTTAAAAGTTCAAGTATAGATTGTGTAGTATTAGGATCCAAGGCTGAAGTAGCTTCATCGCAGAGTAATATACTGGGATTCAAAGCAAGTGCCCTTGCAATAGCCACTCTCTGTTTTTGTCCTCCACTTAATTGCCTTGGCATACTTTTAGCCTTATCACGAAGTGCTACTAATTTTAATAATTCCTCTACTCTAGATTTTATTTTGTTTTTATCATATCCCCATACCTCCAGGGGAAGTGATATATTATCATATACATTTTTCCTATTTAGCAAATTAAAATTTTGGAATATCATACCCAAATTTTTCCTGAAAACTCTTATTTCTTTTCCTTTTAAGTCTTTTACCTCTTTGTCCATTATCTTTATACTTCCAGTATCATAGCTTTCAAGGCCATTTAAACATCTGAGCAGTGTAGATTTCCCTGCTCCACTCTGTCCTACTACTCCAAATATTTCCCCTTTTTTTATATTAAGGTTTATATTTTTAATTACAACCTTATTATCAAAACTCTTACCAACATTATTAATATTTATCAATAATATTCACCCTGCCTCTACAAATAAAATTATACAGCACTAAAAAATCTGAGGAAAACCTCAGATTTAACATACATAATATTTCTCTCATCTTTCAGCCTTCGCTGCAGGATTTGGCACCATTATACAACGTATTGGTTGCCGGGCTTCAATGGGCCTGTTCCCTCCACCTCTCTTGATAAGTTCAAGATTCATATTCAATTTACGGATTTAATTATATCAACTTAAGTTTATAATGTCAATGGTCACATTGTAAAATAACATATTCCAACTGTTCCCGGACCAGAATATACCCCAACTATAGGACTTATTTGACCTATCATGTGTATATTTTCTATATTAGGTAATTGTAAAATCATGTTATGAACTCTATCTGCATCTTCTTCTGCATTACCATGTACTATATACACCTCACATTGGTTTTTATCTAAAAACTTCTTTCCTATATCTACCATTTTATTTAAAGAGCGCTTTCTTCCTCTGACCTTGTCATAAGTACAACAAACACCATAGCTATCATCGAAATAAACAATAGGCTTTATATCTAGTATCTCTCCAATAGTACCAGGTATCTTTCCTATACGACCACCCTTTCTAGCATATTCCAAAGTGCCAAAAACAAAAAAGAAATGCATATTACTTTTTATCTTTGGTATAGTATCTACGATTTGTTGAAAATTTCTCCCCTGTTCAATGAGTTTACCACACTCTTTTAAAATGATTCCCTCTCCCACAGATGTAGATTTGGAATCATATATATAAGTAGTCAAATTTTTATGCTTTTCACTTACTATTTTTAAAGCATTATATGTACCTGAAAGTCCACTTGAAATAACTATGGCAATTACATGGGTGTAATTTTCTTCCTCAAGTCTTTTATAGACCATCTCCATATCCTCCATGGAAGGCAGTGAAGATTTGGGAATTTCCACTTTCATATTATCATATACTTCCTTTGGAGTGATTTCAACTTTATCTATATATTCTCCACTCCTATATATAATTCTGAAGGAAAGGATATTTATATTATATTTATTTATAGTTTCTTCATCTATATCACAGGCCGAATCTGTCAATAATGCAATTTTCTCCATAAAAACGCCTCCACATATTTCTATCTATTTAGATTATAATATATCACAAAACATTATTAAAACTATATTAACAGAATTTTGTATTACTTTTTAAGCTTATTTTAAGTTTTGTTAATGAAAATATATTTAAATGGTAAAAATATAATTCTAGAAAAGGAGATTCAAAAAATATGATAAAAATATTTTTCAAAAAAAATCTGCTTAAAATTGGTCTAATTCTTTTAATATTATTATCTGCATTTTTATGTATTTATAATATAAAAAATTATACAGCTAATACTAATACATCCCGGAGCAGAGTGGAACAATTCAACTCAGAAAACAGACAAAGAGCACAAATAAATGATAAACAAAAAACACAAGGAGGAGTTAATTCAAATACACCTAATAAAAACTTTTCATCAAATAACAACAAAACTCCCGGCAGTAATGCTCAAATTCCTGGAGGAAGAAATCAACGAGGAGAATCTATGTTCTCAAATAATAAATATGCCCCATTACTCACTTTATATTTAATAATATTTTTTGCACTATGTATTACAGCCTTTTATTTTTTCGGCTATAGAAACTTTAAAATAAATAATTCAAACACAAAAATACTTATATTTTCACTTCTTTGTGTAGGATTATTTTTAAGAATTTCATTATCCACAGTTATGGAAGGATACGGTGGAGATATAAATTTATTTAAAAGCTGGGCTTCCTCCGCTGCAAACAGTCTATCTCAGTTTTATGTAAATTCTAAATCAGCTGACTATCCTCCATTATATATCTATATATTATTTTTAATTGGTAAATTAGCGAAAATAAGTTCAATAACTCCTTACTATACATTGCTTTTAAAATTGCCTTCTATGATAGCAGATATTGTAACAGCTTATATGATATATAAATTGGCTAAAAAATATTTTTCTTTAGAAATGGGTATTCTTTTAAGTGCTTTTTATATTTTTAGCCCAGCTATTTTTATAAATTCATCCCTTTGGGGACAGGTAGATTCTTTTTTCACTCTTTTTTTAGTTCTCTCTTTGTTCTTTTTATCAGAAGGGAAATTTGTTTTTTCATCTATACTTTTTACCTCTTTAGTGCTTATGAAACCTCAGGGAATTATATTTTTTCCTGTACTCTTATTTGAACTTATAGCCAGGAAAAATTTAAAAACTCTTATTAAATGTGCAGCTTCATGTATTGTGACTTCTTTAGTTATTATACTCCCATTTTCCTTTAATCAAAATGCACTGTGGATTTTTAAATTATATAAAAATACCATATCAGAATACCCTTACGCTTCTGTAAATGCTTTTAATTTTTTTAATTTACTTGGCGGAAATTATAAAGAAAGCTCCTCTACATTTTTTATATTCAGTTATAAAATTTGGGGAATAATTGCAATTATAGCAATTACAGCTTTTTCCTGGTATATTTATATTAAAAGTAAAAACAAAATATTTGCCTTTTCCTGTGCACTTGTTCAAATTTCAGGAGTTTTTACTTTTTCTACCGGAATGCATGAAAGATACTTATTTCCTGCTGCAGCATTGTCAATGTTATCTTTTATATATTTAAAAGATAACAGGCTGCTAATACTACTGGCAGGATACACCCTTACAATCTACAGTAATATCTATTCCATACTTTTTGGAGGTTTTGGAAATACTACTTCACATACTCTAATAAGCGATGGAACTTGCATATTGAACATAATCCTATCTGCATATCTTGTAAAAATATTACTTGACATAGTACTTAAGAAAAAAGGATTTAATCCTGAATCTTTTGATATAAAGTTTTATTAATAAAAGGGGCTGTCGCATTAGCATAAAAAATAAGCTAACGCGGCAGCGCTTTTTTAGTACTTTATAAGAAATTTCATGATGTTTTAAGGCCAAATAAGTTCAATAATTAAAAAATGGCCTACTTTAATAAGCCTTTTCTGATAAGGTTTTTTTTAATTCTAAAATTTTAAAATTAGGCATTCTTTTTAAGTGCAAAAATATGGGTTCCGGTTCTACCTGATTGAATTTTATTATGCAGCTTATTTATATTACGTGCCATTGCTAATAGAATACTTTCAGACAAAACATTCCTTTTGTCTTTGCTCAGAAATCTACGAAAACCCATATCTTGCTTTATCTCTCCAAAAGAACCTTCTACTTGAATACTTCGATTCATTCTTAGTTTACAACCTTAGGTATGGATTTTTTGTGTATACTCTTTTAATTTATCAAGGTATTCTTCAAGTTTTTCAATAGACCGTTGAATTGGATTTTTTCGTTTACCAGAGCCATGCACAAATTCTATATTTTCTTTCTTCTTTAAGGCATAAAGTTTCTTGCGAAGTTTTTTTATATGCTTTATTTTTACTTTATTTTCATACACAAATTTTGATCCATACATTTCTTCGCATTCAGCCACAAAAATAGCTAATTTAGAAAGCAACCCTTTCAAATTTTTTGAAACTGATTTTTTCCAAACAAAAGTATATTTGTTAGCACACGCTTCTATTTTTGTTCCATCAATAAATATATCATTTCTCAGTACTTCCCCAATTTCATAAAAAAAATTAGTCATTTCAGCCATAATTGTTTCTGTACATGGTGAAAAATGAAGACTGCGAAATCTTGCAAATGTAGAATGATCTGGTACAGGAGAGCCTTCTAAAAGATACATGAAGTTAACATCTCTATAACAAGATTGTTCCATTGCTCTTGATGAATAGTTGTGATTCATATAAGAATAAAGTACAATTTTAAGCATCTGACGTGGTGTTGCCTTATTCTCCCTTATACGGGAGTAAGTCGAATACAAATCTGTTAAATCCATCTCCTCAATAAATTGACTTAGCAAATACACCGAATCATTATCTGGAATCATGTACTCAATATTTAGTGGAAGTCTTAATTGATAATTTCCACGATTTAAAGTATAATTTTTATATAAATTAATGTATTTTGGCATATATTAATTTTACCGTAAATCTTTCACTCTTTCGAGTGGGAGATTTATTTTTTACTAAAAAGCTGCCCCATTAAATCAAAAAAGGTTCCGTAATGACATTGGCTTAAGCTTTGAAATATCTCTTTTTTATATTATAATAAGCTTTCTGGTGCTCTGTACTCAAGTTTTAAACTATCTGCCACAGCCTTGTAAGTTACAAACCCTTTGTATACATTGAGACCTTTTAAAAGAGCTTTATCATCTTTCATTGCTTTCTCTGCTCCTTTGTTAGCTATATCCTCCAAATAAGGAAGAGTAGAACTAGTAAGTGCATAGGTAGATGTTCTTGATACAGCTCCAGGCATATTGGATACTGAATAATGAACTACACCATACTTTTCATAACATGGATTATCATGAGTAGTAGCCCTGTCTATGGTTTCTATGGATCCTCCCTGATCAATTGCTACATCAACTATTACAGAACCTTTCTTCATAGTTTTAACCATTTCTTCTTTAACAATTTTAGGTGCTTTTGATCCTATTACCAATACTGCTCCTACTAATAGATCTGCTTTTTTAACCATCTCGGCCACATTGAATTCATTACAGACTAATGTAGACAATCTTCCGTTAAATATATCATCTACATAAACTAATCTATCCTTATTTATATCAAGTATTGTAACTTTTGCTCCAAGTCCCAAAGCCATTTTAGCAGCATTTGTTCCCACACCGCCTGCTCCAATGATTACAACTTCTCCAGGCAGTACTCCTGGAACTCCACCAAGTAATATACCGGCTCCACCATTATATTCTTGAAGTAGATTTGCCCCTATCTGTATAGACATTTTTCCTGCCACTTCACTCATAGGAGTGAGTAATGGGAGACTTCCATTATCAAGTTGTACTGTCTCATAAGCTATGGATGTAATTTTCTTTTTAATTAATAAATCTGTAAGAGGTACATTGGCAGCAAGGTGAAGATAGGTGAATAAAATCTGATTTTCTTTAAAAAGTTCATATTCTTCTTCTATTGGCTCTTTTACCTTTACTATTATATCTGATTCTTTAAATATTTCCACATTTGTATCTATTATTTTGCCGCCAACATCCTGGTATTCTTTATCTTCTATTCCACTTCCAATTCCAGCTGACTTTTCTATCAAAACCTGATGGCCATCCCTCACTAGAGCATGTACCCCGGCTGGTGTTATAGCCACTCTATTTTCATTATTCTTTAATTCTTTAGGCACTCCTATAATCACTATATATTCCCCCTATTATTTAATTTGGTCAGGTATTATTGAATAGTTATTTTTAATTGTAGAAAGGGTAACTATTGTCTTAGTCTTCTGAACTCCTTTAATACACTTTATTTTATTTAAAACTTTTTCAAGGGTTTCTGTATTTTCAGTAATAATTTTTAATGCATAATCAAACTCGCCGGCTAAATAATGACATTCAACAATTTCATTTTCCCCCTGGATGATCTCTATAAATTTATCAATAAATGTTGGGTTTTCAAGACTTACAAACATTATAACCATGAGATTCTTATTAAATTTTTTATTGTTGATGATTATTGTATATTTTTTAATTAAGCTTGAAGCATCTAATTTTTTCAGCCT
This sequence comes from Clostridium kluyveri DSM 555, assembly GCF_000016505.1. NCBI lineage: Bacteria > Bacillati > Bacillota > Clostridia > Eubacteriales > Clostridiaceae > Clostridium > Clostridium kluyveri. The sequence goes on along the minus strand of NC_009706.1, from coordinate 649,817 downwards.
GTCACTTACTGCAGGTATTGACAGATTAATCTTGCCGCTCATTTCCGAAATAGAAATTCTAGCATTTTCTTGCAGCAATTTTAGTATTTTAATATCGATATTGTCCACACCGTCACCCTCTTAAATTTATTAAGCAAATTATAATACATATATTAAAAAAATTAAATATATTTTATATAATTACATAAAAAATAAGGCTAAAATTTTTTTAACCTTATTTTATTAATCAATGTATATAAAATTATACCTTCAAATTAAATATTTTAAGTATTTCTAAATAAAAGCTTAAAAAGTATTAACTGCCTGTAAGAATTTATCAATGTGTTCTTCTGTATGTTTCACATTTAAAAATATAGCTTCAAACTGGGAAGGTGCTATATAAATGCCTCGCTCAAGCATATGCTGAAAAAATTTAGCAAAAATAGTTGTATCGCATTTCCTTGCATCCTTATAATTTTTAACTTCTGAGTCACTGGTAAAAAATATAGAAAACATGGCTCCACATCTATTTATTACCATAGGTATGTTTTTATCCTTTGATATTTGTTTTATACCTTTCTCTAATTTTTTACCCAGCTTTTCAAGCTTAACATAATAATCAGGATTTTCATTCAGTTTCTTCAAAGTGGCAAGTCCTGCAGCCATTACAATTGGATTTCCTGACATGGTTCCAGCCTGATATACAGGTCCAAGGGGAGAGAGATTTTCCATAATATCCTTTCTACCACCATAAGCACCACAGGGCAATCCTCCTCCCATAATTTTTGCCATGGTAGTGATATCAGGTTTTATTCCATATAAGCTTTGAGCACCTTTATAAGCAACCCTAAACCCACTCATTACCTCATCAAAAATAAGGAGACTTCCATATTCATCACAGAGTTTTCTAAGTCCTTTTAAAAAATCTATCCTTCCTGGGATTACTCCCATATTTCCTGCCACAGGCTCTACTATAATAGCTGCAGTATCGCTGCCATACTTGTTAAAGATATTTTTTACATCTTCAAGATTATTGTATTCAGCTATAATAGTATTTTTTATACTATCTTTAGGAACTCCTGCACTTCCGGGAATCCCCTCTGTCATAACACCTGAGCCTGCTTCTACAAGAAAGTCGTCAAAATGTCCATGATAACATCCGGAAAATTTTATTATTTTATTTCTCCTTGTATACCCTCTGGCAAGCTTCACTGCACTCATAGTAGCTTCTGTACCTGAATTAACCATCCTAATCATTTCTATATTATCCATAGTAGTACATATATATTTGGAAAGCTCTAATTCAATTTTCGTGGTAGCTCCAAAAGATATAGCATTTTCACTAGTATATTTTATAGCATTTACTACATCCTCATCACAATGGCCTAAAATCATTGGCCCCCAGGAACACACGAAGTCTATATATTCATTGCCATCTTCATCATATATGTAAGCACCCCTGCCTTTTTTTATTACAGGAGGATTTAAGGGAACATCTTTAAAAGCCCTCACAGGACTATTTACTCCACCTGGCATATATAGTTTTGATTCTTCAAATATTTTATCATTTCTCATTTTATACTCTCCTATATACAATATTATTTACAGAATATCTTATTTATCAATCTAAGACACTCCTCTTCTCTTCCATTTAATTTTTCCTCCTTCATTACCTCTATTGCCCTATTTATATAGAATCTAGCAGTACTTTCTATCATAGTTTTTACAAGAATGTCATTGTCTTTGGTGTGTTTTTTATTTTTAAATGTAGTTATCCTTTTTTCACATATTTCATCACCATATTTTTTTACCTTTTGTATTTCGGGAGAAAGTTGATGTAATTTTTCCCATTTAATAAATTTGTCTATATGATTTTCAAGTATATATCTATATTTTCCCATGGTTTTTTTTCTTATAGCCTTATTTTTTTCATCTATGACACTTATATTATCAATATCATAAAGTGTTACATTATCCAAATCTAATACATTCCTGTCTATATCTTCAGGTACCGCTAAATCAAATATGGTCAATTTCCTACAGGGAAGATCTCCCTTGGAAATTATTTTATCAGGTGCAGAAGTACAACTTACAATACAGTCTATATCATTATAATAGCTTTTTCTGTCTTTAAAAGATATAAATCTAATCTTACCGCACTTTTTATATGAATCATGAACCTTGTTTAAATCACGCACTGCAATATATATAATTTGGGCCTGTGAATTATTTAAATACTTAAATAATAATTGTCCTATCTTTCCAAAACCAATTATCATATATTTTCTAATATCCATATTTAAAATTTCTTTTGCAACTATTGAGGGAATGGACACAGGGATCCTATAACTTTCACAAATATGTTTAAATTCTTTACCACAGGTTATTGCCTTTTGAAAGAGCCTTTGAAGTTTACCTTTTATAGTTTTAGCTTCTAAGGCCGCATCATAGGCTGTTTTGATCTGTCCTAAAATTTGATCTTCTCCTAAAATTTTAGAGTGAAAACCGCAGCTAACTTCCATTAAGTGCTTAATCGCATATTTATCTTTTATATAAAAAATATATGACACAAGATCATAATCCCAATCCAACCCATAAAATACAGTATCAATAAGTTTTTTTTCTTCTAAATTTGAATCCACATATATCTCAGTCCTATTACAAGTACTCAAAATTAACACACTTCCCACAAGTTCATTAATATATTTCAATTTGCCTTCTAACACTTCGGAAGTAATAGAAAATTTTTGTCTTATTCCAATATCACACTGGCTCTTTATACCTATAAGTTGTATCATTTTATCAGCTCCAACATTTACAATTACAAAATATTTAGTTTGATCCAAACAAAAAATCCTCTTAAACAGACATGTCAGAAGGACTTTTATTAGGATAAAATTATCTTTATTATAACACATTATAGGTACTTTCAAACAAATTAATATTTTTACATATATTTACATAAAGTTCAAGTAGACCTTAAAATAAAAGCCTACTTGAAAACCACTCTGAAATATTATTTTACGCTGCCTTTTAAATCGTATAGCACTTGTGAATTCATGCCCTCTGGTCCACCACCACTATTGTTTCCACTGTTATTACCTGAATTATTATTTTTATAGTTATATTTTGAATCTGCATTTTTATCATATCCAGTTATATTAAAATGTAAATATCCCTTTCTCTCCTGAGACTCTACCGTATCTCTCCACTGACTTTCCGATACCACCTTACCATTTTTCTCTACCCAATTCATAATATCATCCATGGAACCTCTTCCCATTCCCCCTGTAAGTACATATCTAACTTCTCCGTTTTTAACCATGGTTTTAAATTTATCTAAGGTAAGTATCTTATCAGAACCTGTAAAACCACCTAATGCCATTATCCCCTTGCCGGTTTGTAGTATTATATCCTGGGCAGAAGTTGCACTGGAAACTACAAGAATATATTTCTCATCTGTGATATTACTTTCAAGGAATTTTATAAGTTTCTCATTATTACTGCCCTCGGAACCTCTTCCTCCCATCATGAAATTACCAGATTCACTATTTGATAGAAGCTCCAATCCTGCTGAAGGCATGGTACCGTTCATCTTATGATTTATAGTAGCCGCAGAGCCAATAGCAGGGGTTATTAAAATTCCTATAAAGGCAAGAGCTGTCAATGCCTTTCCAACCTTTATATTCCCAACCTGCTCTAAATTGCCTTTCCTTACTGCTTTATATATTATAAGTAGCGCAGATGCTGAAAAACACAATATTAAAGAAGATACAATGACAGTTTTAATTGCAGAGGATATATTGCTGTAATAGGATAACATTAGAAGCTGAACTAGACCATTTGCAACAAGGGATACTGGCAATAAAAGCCATGTGATATTCTTACTCTTTTCCTTATAAAGCTTCCACATGGAAACAAGCCCTATTCCTGACAAAGCTGCAATAGGTGGAGCCATCATGGTTAAATAGTATTGATGGAACAATCCCTTAGTGTAGCTAAAATATAAAAATTCAGGAATAAGCCAAAAAATCCATAATATTAAATCTAGTTTTTTTCTATTATCAAAGGTAAACTTCAACTTTTCCACTATTGCTCCTGCAATGAATCCAAATATGGCTAGAGGTAAAAACCATACTATTTGATCTGATAAAACATTTTTAGAGAATAATCTGGTAATACTTGCTTCTGTCTGACCGCCAAAGTTTCCTGCCATACCACCACCTTGGGGACTTCTTCCTCCCGATGACCCCTCTGGTAATTTCATTCCCTCTGGGATACTGCCATTTCCACCTGAAAAATTAGCCATATTTCCATTTTGACTGTCCTCTACAGTCTTTTGTCTATTAGCCCAATTTCCATTTTGAGCATTTCCGCTGCCCCTCTGATTTTGTGTACCATATCCATTTCCAAATTCCCCCGGTACTTGTCTTCCTCCCATGCCGCCCATACCACTGTTATTAAATCTTTCAAGTCCATTGTGTCCTAATATAAGTTCCATAACAGTATTATTGGTACTGCTTCCTACGTAAGGTCTATACTGTGAGGGTACCAAATCCACTATTACTGCCCAGGATAATGATACTACAGCAAGTACAATTGTACCTATAAGCAGGTGTTTTATTTTCTGTTTTACAGACACAGCTGAAGAAATAAGGTAGGTTACATATACTGCTGGTATAATCATGTAAGCCTGAAGCATCTTTATATTAAAGCCTATACCTATTAAAACCAAGCTTATTATGAGATATTTAAATCTACCCTTTTCTGCAGCCTTAGAGATGAATACACAAGCAATAAGCAGTGTCATTACCAAAAGATTATCTATGGTATTATTCCTACTGGCAGCCACAAAAACAGGGGTAATTGCAAGACAAAGTGCCGAAATAGTTCCAGCTATATTTCCAAAAGATCTTTTTACAATATAATATATAAGCCAAACTGATATAACTCCTGCAAGAGCTTGAGGAAATATTATACTCCAGCCGCTAAATCCGAATATTTTAGCAGAAATAGTCTGAATCCAAAAGCCTAAAGGAGGTTTATCAATAGACACAAATCCGGCTGGGTCAAAGGATACAAAGAAAAAGTTTTTAAAATTTATAAGCATGCTTTTTACACCTGCAGCGTAATATTCATTTCCATATCCTTCTATAGTTAAGTTAGCAAAATTTAGTACAGCAGATAAAATCAAAATTATTGCTATTGGAAATTTTTCTTTTTTGAATTTTACACTCTTCATGCATTTCCCCCTCTTATTTAATTAAACACCCAAAGTTTATACAATAAAAAATTCACAACTTGAGCTATTAAAGTAACAATAACTTTAGATATATAAATATTTATACTAAAGTTATTTACTAAAAGCTTCATACACACTACAGTAATTGTAAGAGAACAGACATTAACTACAATAAATTGTATCAGTTCATGATATACTTTCTTATTAGAAGCTTTACTTTCAAATGTCCACTTTTTATTCATTATAAAGCTATTTATTATTCCAAAACCATAACCCAAAACTTGACTTAAGGCATAATGTATTCCAAATAAACTCTCACATATAGTAAATACACAAAAATCTACCAGAGTATTTAATACTCCTGTAGCCGAAAAACGACTTATGCACTTTAATTTACCATTAAAAATACGATTAAGTATGGGATACTTTGTTTTAATTAACTGAGTCATGCTTTTTATCAACCTTTCTATCATTTATAATACTTTCAATAATATAATTAGGCCTTCCCTTACTTTCATCAAAAATTCTACCTATATACTGGCCAATTATTCCCAGGCAGCTTAACATTACGCCAAACATGATTAAATCAATAGATATTAGGAAGGCAAAATTTATTATGCTTATTCCACCTGTTAAATGTTTAATAATATCTACTACCATAATTAATATTCCCACAAAAAAAGATATTCCACCTAAATAACCTGAAAAGGCAAGGGGCTTATATGAAAATGAAGTTATACCATCAAGAGCTAATTTTATCATTTTTTTAATAGGATATTTGCTATCTCCTGCAAATCTTTCCTGTCTTACAAATTCTACAAAAGTCTGTTTATATCCAATCCAGCTTACTAATCCTCTTACATATCTATTCTTTTCCGGCAGTGAGTTTAAAGTATTACACACCTTTCTATCTATAAGTCTGAAATCCCCTGTATCCACAGGTATATCAACACTAGTCATATTTTTAAGCATTCTGTAAAAAGCTTTAGCAGTAAATTTTTTAAAGAAAGATTCCCCTTCTCTTTTTACCCTTTTTCCATATACAACATCATAGCCCTCCTTCCATTTTTTAATCATTTCAAGAATAACTTCTGGAGGATCTTGAAGATCCGCATCTATTACAACTATTGCCTCTCCTATGGAAACTTCCATCCCAGCAGTTATAGCACATTGATGTCCAAAGTTTCTGGAGAAATTAACAAGTCTTACATTCATATCCTTAACACATATTTTTTCCACCTTTTTTCGTGTGGCATCGCTACTTCCATCATTTACAAATAGGAGCTCGTAATCTTCTGACGTGGAGTCCATTATACTTTTTAATCTTTTATAAGTTTCATCAATAACCAGCTCCTCGTTATATAGAGGTACTATTATAGAGTAAATAACACTTTTATACATTTAATTCACCTCATATTTAGTTTAATATAATTTTTATATTAAAACCTTAAAAAACACTTAAAAACATCGTTAATAAATGTAAATTAACTTTGAACATATAGTATATAATTTGATCATTTGCTTAAATATGTATTCAATATTGTTTATATTGAAGATTTATCGTATATTGTTATTATATAATTTATAGTATTGTTACTAAAAATTTTCAGATATTTAAAATTTGCCAATTATAATTTTTATATAAACACATCTTATAATGAGGAGGAATTATTATGAGACTACTTTTAATTGAAGATGAAGTGATGCTTTCGGAAGCCCTAGTTTATATATTGAAAAAAAACAATTACAATGTAGATTCTGCCTATGATGGAATTAAAGGACAGGAAATGGCAGAAATAGATATATATGATATTATAATACTAGACAGAATGCTTCCTGGAAAAGATGGCTTGGAGGTTTTAAAGCATATTAGAAACAGGGGCATCAGAACTCCTGTAATTATATTAACAGCTATGGATTCTATAAGCAGCAGAGTAGAGGGCTTAGATCAGGGGGCAGATGACTATTTAATAAAACCTTTTTCCAAGGAGGAGCTTCTAGCGCGAATACGAGCTCTTGGACGGAGGCATATAGATTTTATTCAATGCGGAACCATACAATTGGCTTCTTTAACTTTTGATCCCTTAAGAGGAGAACTTCAGTATAAAGAAAATAAAGTTAAGCTTACATCTAAAGAATCTCAGCTATTGGAACTTCTGGCTCGTAATAAAAATCAAGTATTGACCAAAGATCAGATATTAGACAGGGTCTGGGGACCTGATTCTGATGTAGAGATGAATAACAATATTGAAGTGTATTTTTCCTATCTTAGGAAAAAACTTAGAAGATTGAATTGTAATGTTATTATAGAAACCATAAGAGGAATAGGTTATTGTCTAAAAGAGGTTTAAATTATGTTTCGAAAATTAAAAATAGAATTGATTTTGATCAATTTAATATTAACAGGTTTGGTTCTAATAACCATATTTTCAGGTATATATGTGTTAATGGAAAGAAGTTTTGAACGTTCTTCATATATGCATATGACTAAAACATCAGAAATGGAAGATATTCCTCCCCCTCCTGAACATCCAAATAGAGAGCTTATATCTTCAGAAAACTTTTTTATTAAAACGGATAAAATTGGTAGAATAAAAGAAACTTCCAGCAATTTTACATTATCTGAGGAAGTATCTTATAATATAATAAAGAATATTTTTAACAATAAAGACCCTCGGGGTACCATTATATATGAAAGTTTTAATTTTAGGTATCTTAAAGTTCCAAAAAAATATGGATTTATCATAATTTTTCAGGATAAGTCCTTTGACAGTGAAGTATTAAGACGACTGATTATTATATCTGTATTAGTTTGTATAGCAAGTCTCATATTGGTATTTATAATAAGTCTATTTCTTGCTAATACTTCTTTAAAACCTATTATAAATGCCTGGAAAAAGCAGCAGTCTTTTGTTGCAGATGCTTCCCATGAACTTCGTACCCCTCTAGCAGTCATAACCACTAATCTTGACATAGTTTTAGATAACAAAAATGAAACTGTAGAAGCTCAAGGTAAATGGCTTGGAAATATCAAACTGGAAACAGCTAGAATGACTAAGCTTATAGAAGAACTTCTTTTTCTTGCAAGATCAGACTCATATGAAGCATCATTATCTATTTCCAGCTTTAACTTAAGTAATGCTATTATCCAATCAATAATACCTTTTGAAGCTACTTTTATAAAATATAAAATACATACTTCATATGACATACAACAAAATGTAATTTTTTCAGGCAATGAAGGACGTATCAAACAACTTGCAGCTATTCTCATAGATAATGCTATAAAACATACCTATGAAAAAGGTTCCATAGACATAAAAATGCACACAATAAAAAATAAAATTGAATTTACTGTATCCGATACAGGAGAGGGTATTCCAGAAGAACACTTAGATAAAATTTTTGAAAGATTTTATAAAGTGGATAAATCCCGTTCAAATAGAAATGGCAACTTTGGTTTAGGTCTATCTATAGCAAAATCCATAGTTAATGAATATAAAGGAAATATAACTGTATCAAGTGCTTTAGGCAAGGGTTCCATGTTTAAAGTTATACTTCCTTTCAATTAAGTTTCTATTCTTTAGGATGTTATAATTATAACATCCTATTTATTTTAATTTGGAAAGTAATTTTAAAGCTGCATTGGACATAACTTCAATACCATATAATAATGCCATTTCATCTATATCATATTTAGGATGATGTTGAGGATAAATAATCCCCTTCTTGGGGTTTCCTATACCTATAAAAATAAAGCACCCCGGTACTTTCTGTAAATAGTAGGAAAAATCTTCGCTACTCATACACGGCTTTACTTCATGAGCTCCCTCTCCCATTACCTCTTTTCCCGCTTCAAGTATAATATCTGTAATTTTAGAATCGTTATTAAGGACATAGGTACATGAGCTTTTTTGAAGGCTGCAGTGAGCTCCTGCCATATCACATATATGCTTCACAATTTTTTTAATATGCATAAGCACCTCTCTTCTCACATCTTCATCAAGGGATCTAATGGTTCCCTTTAATACTGCCTTCCCTGATATGGCATTATAAATATGTCCTGACTGAAATACACCTACCGATACCACAGCCTGTTTCATAGGATCTACATCTCTTCCCACAATTGTATTTAAAGCAACAACTATCTGAGAAGCTGTTAATATTGAATCTATAGTTTGGTGTGGCATAGAAGCATGACCTGCTTTTCCCTCAATAATTATTACAAATTCATCACTGGCAGCCATTACAGGTCCCTTTGATATTCCCACTGTTCCAATTTCAATAGGCTGCCACAGATGAGCTCCTATAATAGCTTCTACGCCTTCTAAACCCCCATCTTCTATAATGGCTGCTGCCCCTGAACCATCAATTACTTCTTCTTCACTAGGTTGAAATATAAATCTTAAAGTACCTTCTATTCTATGACGTATATCACATAATACTTTTATAACACCTATAAGTATGGCAGTGTGTCCATCATGTCCGCAAGCATGACATGCACCTTTATTTTTAGATTTATAATCTTTACTTATTTCATCATCTATAGCCAAAGCATCTATATCCGCACGAATTGCTACTATTTTGCCTGGCTTTCCCCCCTTAAGCTCTGCAATAACACCAGTTCCCCCTGCTTTTCTGATATTTAAACTAAGACCTTCTAACACTTCAATTATTTTCTTTTGAGTATTAAATTCCTTTTTACTAACTTCAGGGTATGTGTGAAAATATCTCCTTAAGTTTACCACTTCAGAATAATATTTATTAGCCAGATGCTTTATTTCTTCTACTTCACACAACTGTTCCATAACATAAAACCTCCCCAATTTATATTATCTTTTGATTTTATCTATTTGTACTCTGAAAATACTTCCAGTTCATCGTCATTTATATCTTTCTTTTTTACATAAGTCATAGCTCTAAAAGTGTCCAGTGACGTTATAACTTCTATGTTCCTCTCCACAGCCAATCTTCTTATATGAAATCCATCCCTTGTAGAATCATTTCCCTTGGTAGGAGTATTTATTACTAAGTCCACCTCTTCATTTTTTATAACATCTATTATATTTGGACTCTCTTCTTTCATCTTTCTAATTTTTTTTACTTCAATTCCATTATTACTTAAGAGTTTTGCTGTATTTTCCGTGGCTATAAATTTAATTCCTAATTTATGTATTTCCCTTGCTATGGGTAAAAACTCCTGTTTATCATGATCTCCTATAGTTGCAAGTATTACTCCATTTTTCATATTAAAAAACATATCTGCAGCCAAAAGTCCTTTATAAAGGGCCCCTTCAAGGGTGGTAGACACTCCTAAAACCTCTCCTGTGGATCTCATCTCAGGTCCCAAGGAAACTTCTACATTAGGAAGCTTCTCTGTTGAAAATACCGGAACCTTTACTGCTACTATATTAGGCTCCCTGCAGATTCCAACTCCATATCCAATATCTCTTAATTTTTCCCCAAGCATTACTCTTGTAGCAATATCAACTATAGGTACATTACTTACCTTACTTATATACGGAACAGTTCTTGAAGCCCTAGGATTTACTTCTATAACATAAAGATTGCCCTCATATTCTATGAATTGAATATTTATCATACCTTTTATACCTATTCCTAAAGATAACTTTACAGTATATTCTAAAACTTTTTCTCTCATATCATCATTTACATTTTGAGCAGGATACATAGTTATACTGTCCCCAGAGTGTACTCCCGCCCTTTCCAAATGCTCCATAATTCCAGGTATAAGTACATCCTCACCATCACATATGGCATCTACTTCTATTTCCCTGCCCATTAAATATTTATCTATTAATATAGGATTTTTCTTATCTTTATTAAAAGCCATAGAAAGATAATATGCAAGTTCTTTTTCCGTGTAAGTTATTTCCATGCCTTGTCCTCCAAGTACATAAGATGGCCTTACCAGTACAGGAAATCCCAGCTTTCTTCCTTCTTCAAGTCCCTCATCTATAGTCCATACTCCTTTTCCTTTAGGTCTTTTAATGTTCAATTTTTCAAGAAGAACATCAAATTTTTCCCGATCTTCTGCCATATCTATCTGGTCGGCAGTGGTACCTAATGTAACTATATTTTTTTCTTTTAAGAATTCTGCCAGCTTTATAGCAGTTTCTCCCCCAAATTGCAATATAACACCGTAGGGCTTTTCCTTATCCAATATACTTAGAACATCTTCTTCAGTTATAGGCTCAAAATACAGTTTATCTGAAATATCAAAATCTGTACTTACAGTTTCCGGGTTATTATTTATTATTATAGTCTCTATACCAAGCTTTCTAAGTATTTTTATGCAGTGTACGGAAGCATAATCAAATTCTATACCCTGCCCTATTCTGATAGGCCCCGATCCTATCACTATAACTTTTTTATTGTTTGAAACTTCCACCTCATCATATTCTTCATAGGTAGAATAATAATAAGGAGAAAGGGCTTCAAATTCCCCTGCACAGGTATCTACCATTTTATAAGAGGGATTTATATCCCATATTTTTCTGAGTTTATAAACCTCATCTGGTGAAACCTTAAGCATGTCTGCTATTCCCTTATCAGAGAATCCTTTTTTCTTCAGCAGGACAAACCATTCTTTATTGATATCACTTATACTGCTGTTTTTCAATTTTTCCTCTTCATCTATAATCCCTTTAAATTTATTTACAAAAAATTTATCTATACCAGTGATTTCAGATAATTTTTCAATTTTGTATTTTCTTCTCAATAACTCTGCCAGTGCAAATATTCTTTCATCATCAGGATATGTTATTCTATTTTTAAGTTCATACATACTTAAATTTCTAAACTTTTTATAATCTAAAGAATAAGTTCCTATTTCAAGAGATCTTATCCCTTTTAAAAATGCAGCTTCAAAGTTACTTCCTATAGCCATTATTTCCCCTGTAGCCATCATTTTAGTTCCAAGTTCCCTTTCAGCTCCTTGAAATTTATCAAAAGGCCACTTAGGAATTTTTATTACTACATAATCCAGAGAAGGCTCAAAACAAGCATAGGTTTTCTGGGTAACTGCATTTTTTATTTCATCCAAACCATAACCAAGAGCTATTTTAGCTGCCACCTTTGCAATAGGATATCCTGTGGCTTTTGATGCAAGAGCTGATGAACGGCTAACCCTAGGATTTATCTCTATAACTACATATTCAAAGGAATGTGGATTTAAGGCCAACTGAACATTACATCCACCTTCTATTTCAACTTCATTTATTATGTCAATAGATGCAGTTCTAAGCATTTGATATTCCTTATCTGATAAAGTCTGGCTTGGTGCTACAACTATACTGTCCCCTGTATGAATTCCCACAGGATCTATATTTTCCATATTACATACTGTTATACAATTTCCGAAGCTGTCTCTCATAACTTCATATTCTATTTCTTTCCACCCTTTTATACTCTTTTCAAGCAATACCTGACCTATGGAACTAAGTTCTAATCCAGATTCTAATATAATTTTAAGTTCCTCTTCATTTTCCGCTATTCCACCACCTGTACCTCCAAGAGTATAGGCAGGTCTTACTATAACAGGATAACCTATTTTCTGTGCAAATCTTATGCCGCTTTCTATATCCGTAACTATATCGCTTTCTACAACCGGTTGATTTATTTTATTCATGGTATCTCTAAAAAGTTCTCTATCTTCACCCTTTTTTATGGCTTCTATAGAAGTACCTATTATTTTTACATTGTATTTTTCAAGTATTTTATTATCGTACAACTCCACGGTAAGATTAAGCGCAGTTTGTCCACCCATTCCCGGTAAAATGCTGTCTGGTTTTTCCTTCTTTATAACTTTTTCTATAAATTCTACCGTAAGTGGTTCTATATAAACCTTGTCTGCCACTTCTCTGTCCGTCATTATAGTAGCAGGATTACTGTTTACAAGTACAACCTCCATTCCCTCTTCCCTAAGCGATTCACAGGCCTGGGTTCCAGAATAATCAAATTCTGCTGCCTGACCTATTATAATAGGTCCTGAACCTATTACCAAAACTTTTTTTATATTTTTATTTAAAGGCATAATACCTTACCCCCTCTTTCAATTCACAATGTACAATTCACGATTCACAATTTATAATTTTTAAAGTGAGTATTTATTAAATTCATCAAATATGTAGTTATTATCCGAAGGTCCCGGACATGCTTCTGGATGAAACTGTATCGAAAATATAGGCAATTTTTTATGCTTCATACCTTCAATAGTCCCATCATTTAGACTTACATGGGTTAGTTCCATCTCGTCAGGTAATTTATCCACATAATAACCATGATTTTGGGAAGTTATATGCACCCTGCCACTTTCAAGATTCCTTACAGGATGATTACAACCCCTGTGTCCAAATTTAAGTTTTGCAGTACTTCCCCCAAGAGCAAGGGCTAAGAGCTGATGCCCAAGACATATACCTGTTATAGGCTTCTTACCTATAAGCTTTTTTATATTTTCTATTTCTAATTTTAAATCACAAGGATCTCCTGGTCCGTTAGATAAAAATATTAAATCGGGATTTTGCTTAAGGATATCTTCCGCATTACAATCTGAAGGAAACACCGTTACTTTATAACCTCTATTTAAAAATTCCTCTATTATGCTTTTCTTTATGCCGAAATCCAATATAGCCACATGTTTTTTACCTTTACCTAATGTATAAATCTCATTTGTACTTACCCTTTTTACTGCATTTTCATTGGAAAAACATTGTATTGTATCCTTTACTGTAGAAAAATTTACATTCTTCACAGTTATAATTCCTTTCATGGTACCATCTGCTCTCAACATTTTTGTTAGTGCTCTGGTATCAATTCCTGAAAGTCCTATAATTTTATTTATTTTCAGATAATCTTCAAGTTCTAATTCTGCTCTAAAATTACTGGAATAATTACAACTCTCCTTTACTATAAATCCTTTTACCTTGGGATTATCAGATTCCACATCTTCTAAATTCACTCCGTAATTTCCTATAAGAGGATAGGTCATAGTAACAATTTGTCCATAATAGGACGGGTCTGTAAGTATTTCTTGATATCCTGTCATTCCCGTATTAAAAACTACTTCCCCTATACTATCATTCAAATAGCCGAAGGCTTCTCCTTGGAATACATGTCCATTTTCTAATATAAGTTTTGCTTTCATATATAATATACCTCCTGTATTTTTACCTGTAAAAATACACTTAATTAATTTTTAATATACAAAAAAGGTAATAGAAAAACTCTCATTTGAAATAATTTTTCTATTACCTATATCTAATTTTTAATATAAAACATTCCACTTTTTTTAACAAACAACTATACCCATACATATAGATATATACCCCTTTCTGGCCTCACAGGACCAATTTAAAGTGTATTTTTCACTTAATTCTTACGTCTTATTCTAATTAAAATACATTTCCATGTCAAGTACTTATAAAGTGATTCTTAGGTTCAGATAGAGTTTGCTATAGAGAACTACTTTTTTCCACCTGACCCTTATTAACAGTATTCTTAGTGTCTTTAGCACTTAGAATACGCTATCCTTTAGGGAAATAACTTATAAAGGCATGCAGCAGTGCTTATCTTCCACTTTGAATAATATATGCAAGTAAACTTTTATTATATTACTAATTTATTGAAATCATAATAAAATATTAACACTCAAAAAAATGTTAACTAATATCCTATTAAGACTTAAAAATATTAATTAATTATATAAAATGACATAAATATATTAATTGCAAATTTAATATTCTATAAATATCTGCATATCAGATATGATAAATTTTTCCTATAATATAAGAATATATCTTCCATTCCAAGTAAAATGCCGGTATTTCATTAATAATATCTATATATGTAATTACTGATAAAATAATATTTAAATATTATAAATTTTAAATATAAAAATTATTAATTCAACATGTATTTAAATAATAGTTGTTAAAAAGAAAAAAATATGCTAGTATTTATTTAAAAATGTTCTTAATAATGCATAATAAATGCGAAATTTGAACAAATAAAATTCAAGCTGAATAATTTTGAATTAATACTTGCAAAAACGTTTGGCTAGTAAGGAGAGTACGATGAGTAAACAAGATGCATTAAAAAATGAAAACTTAAAACGTGGTCTGGAAGAACGTCATATCCAATTGATTGCCCTAGGAGGAGCAATTGGAGTAGGATTATTCTTAGGATCAGCTAATGCCATTCAAACTGCTTGACCAGCAATTTTATTAGTATATACTATAGCTGGATTCGCCATGTTTATTATTATGAGGGCTTTAGGTGAACTTGCAACCTCATATCCAGTTTCCGGTTCCTTTAGTGCCTATGCCAACGAATTTATTGGACCTTTAGCAGGATACTTGACTGGATGGACCTATTGGTTCATGTGGGTTGTAACTTGTATGGCTGAAATCACTGCGGTAGGTGTGTATGTAAAATTTTGGATTCCAAATATGCCCCAATGGATACCAGCTCTAGCAGCACTGGTTATTATGACCTGTGTTAATTTAATTGCCGTAAAAGCTTATGGAGAATTTGAATTTTGGTTTGCACTTATTAAAGTAGTTACAATTATTATAATGATAGGCTTAGGACTTCTTATGATTATATTTGGTATAGGTAATGGTGGAAAACCTATCGGTATTTCAAACTTATGGTCTCATGGAGGCTTTTTACCTAAAGGTTTATGGGGTCCAATGCTTTCAATAGTAATGGTTATGTTTGCATATCTTGGTACAGAACTTATAGGTGTTACAGCTGGCGAAGCAAAAAATCCTGAAAAAACCATACCGGCTGCAGTTAATAAAGTGTTTTGGAGAATACTAGTATTTTACGTGGGAGCACTTTTTGTAATAATGTGCCTATATCCGTGGAACAGTCTTGGTACAATAGGAAGTCCTTTTGTACTTACTTTCAATAAACTGGGTATTTCAGCAGCAGCAGGCATTATAAACTTTGTAGTGTTAACCGCAGCATTATCTTCCTGTAACAGCGGTATATTTAGCACAGGACGTATGCTTTATAATCTTTCCCTGCAGGGATCAGCCCCAAAAGTATTTAGTAAACTTAATAAATCACATGTTCCAGTAACGGGAATTGTAATTTCAGCATTTTTCCTGTTGATAGGAGTTGTGCTTAACTATCTTGTTCCCGGCAAAGTATTTACTTATGTTACCAGCGTTGCAACCTTTGGAGCAATCTGGGTATGGGGAATAGTTTTAGTGGCTCAAATTAAATTCAGGAAAAGACTTAACCCTGAAGAAGTAAAAAAGTTACATTTTCCTGTATTTGGTTACCCTTATTTGAACTGGATTACTTTAGCATTTTTAGCTTTCGTAGTTATAATGATGTTTTTTAATAAAGATACTCTAGTTGCCATTATAGTTGCACCTATTTGGTTTGCTATCTTAATAGTTTGCTACTATGTATTCGGTATTAATAAAGCAAAATCTACTAAAAGTGTTTTTTCATCCGAAATTATTGGTAAATAAAAAACTAACATATCTACATATAACAGAAACTGCGAAAAAGACAAGCAGTTTCTGTCCAATAGAAATTCTTCCATTGTTTTCTATGGTATATATCCAAAATTTCAAATGATTTATATCCTAATCTATTCCTTTTGAATAGATTATTTTATTTATTCAAAAATCTCATAATAGCAAAAAATAAAAAACAAATTTTATATTAAATACTTAGAATAATTTTGTTGAATATGCAACTAAATGGTTATATAATAAATATTGTTAATATGCGAACAGTATTTATACAAACTATACAAACATTATATTGAGGAGAGATAAAAATGAAAGGACTTACTTTATCTTGTCTAGTTGCAGCAATACTCTTAAGTGGTTGTAGTTCTGTTACTAGTACAAGCACCATTACCAGTAAAACTACCAAGACCATTAAACAAAGTACCAATACCCAGTTTTTAATGGGTGGTAAAATTGCAACAAACGAAGAAGCAGATGTAACTGCAAAGGTTTCAGCAAAAGTTTCTGAAATATCAGTAGACTTAGGTTCAAAAGTGAACGAAGGTGATGTTATTATAAAATTAGATACAACAGATCTACAAGGCCAGGTTGATCAAGCCCAAGCTGCTCTTAATACTGCGAAAGCTAATTTAACAAATGCACAAAATAGTACCCGCCCCGAACAAATAGCCCAGGCCCAGGCTAGCCTAAACAGTGCATCTCAATCCTACCAAACAGTAAAGAAAAATTATGACCGTGTACAAGCATTGTTAAATGAAGGAGCGGCCACCCAACAAGAATTAGATACAGCCAATCAGCAATTATCTGCCGCAGAAGCACAATATAAAACTGCCCAGGAACAACTTAATATGTTAAACAACGGCCCTACAAAATCCTCTATAGATGTTTATCAAGCTCAGATAACCCAGGCTCAAGCAGCTTTAAAAACTGCTCAAACATCACTTAATAATGCCATTATTACAGCACCTATCTCTGGAATAGTAAATGCAAGAAACATTAATGTAGGAGATATAGCATCTACAGATAAAGTACTTGTTTCTATAATTAATACCAACAATTTGTATGTAAATGCCTATGCTCCAGCAGACATAATAAGTAAAATTTCTGAAGGACAATCTGTAATTGCTAAAGTATCTGAAATACCTGACAAAGAATTCCATGGTAAAATAGCTGTTATAAATTCTACATTAAATTCCCAAAGTAGAGACATCCTAGTTAAAGTAACCTTAACAGACAAAGATACAAATCTAAAACCTGGAATGTTTGCAGAAATTGGTCTGGATAAATAAATCAAGAAAGAGGGTACCTTAATTATGAAAGAAAAACGGAAAATATTGATTATAGGAATATTAATAATAATTGTAGCAGCACTTGGTAGTATTGGATGCTATTATTGGTATCAAAATACCTATTATGTTTCCACTGATGATGCATCAGTAAGTGCAGATTTAGTTAATGTAACTCCACAAATTAGTGGAAAATTATTAGAACTTAATATAGAAGAAGGAGATACCGTTATAAAAAATCAAATACTGGCACGCCAGGAAATGGTTAACCTTCCTGATTCAAGTGTAGATGAATCTTTAATAAGATCTCCTATTGACGGTATAGTCATTAAAAAGCAAGGAACCATCGGTGAAATTTGGTCATCGGGTCAAACCTTGGCTACATTAATAGATCCAGATAAGCTTTATATAACTGCTAATATCGAGGAAACAAAACTTGGCAAAGTAAGAATTGGACAATCCGTTACTATTACTATAGACCAATATGGTTCAAAAAAATTTACAGGAAAAGTTAAATCTGTGGGGGAAGCATCACAATCTGCCTTATCTATACTACCTTCTTCAACTAGTGGTACATTTACAAAAGTAGTTCAAAGAATACCTGTAAAAATCTCCATTAATAAATTTAATAATAAAATACTTCCAGGCACCAATGCTGTTGTGAAAATCCATGTTAAGTAATGAGGTGATACATAATGGAAGAAAATAATCATGATTCTCTATACAGCTGGCTGGCATTAATTGTAGTTGTAATTGGTACATTTATGTCTATACTAGATAGTAGTATAGTTAATATTGCAATTCCCAAGATGATGGCTGTTTTTGGAGTATCAATGGATGATTCAAAATGGATACTTACAGCATATACCCTGGCACTTGGGGCAATTATACCTCTTACTGGATATCTTCAAGATGTTTTTGGCTCTAAAAAAATATACATGTTTGCACTGACAGTGTTTACATTAGGCTCTATGTTGTGTGGATTTGCCTGGAACAACACATCAATGATATGTTTCCGTATTATTCAGGCCATTGGTGGAGGCATGATAATGCCTGTTGGGATGGCTATGATATATGAAATATTCCCAAGAGAAAAAATAGGCCTGGCCCTTGGCATCTGGGGAATAGCCGCTATGGCGGCACCTTCCATAGGACCAACACTAGGTGGATATATTATTGAAAAAATGGATTGGAGACTTATTTTTAATATAAATGTACCTATAGGCGTACTAGGTGTTGTATTAGCTGCCATTTTATTAAAAGATTCAAAAAGAAAGCAATTGAAATCCTTTGATATAATAGGATTCTTATCTTCTACAATAGGTGTAGTCAGTCTACTCTATGTATTAGGTGAATGGACCTCCATTGATTGGGCGGATGTAAAATATCCTATACTTTTAACCTTAGGATGTTTAAGTCTTGTGTTATTTGTAGTAAATGAACTTACTCACCCGGATCCGCTGCTTGATTTACGAGTCTTTAAACTATTTGACTTTAGTGCAAGTCAGATTATATCTTGTATTTTAACATTAGCATTAATGGGGGGAGTATATGTATTACCCTTGTTTCTACAAAATATAAGAGGTTATACTGCAATGGAAACAGGTATAATTATGCTGCCAGCCGCCATTGTTACAGGACTTTTGATGCCCATAAGCGGTAATTTATTTGATAGAATTGGTGCAAAACCACTTGTAATACCTGGTATAATAATATTAGGACTAAGTTCTTATCATATTTCAACTTTAATAAATATGAACTCCAGTAGAGAAATGATAACTCTTGTTTTATGCTTGAGATCAGTTGGAATAGGGCTGGCCATGATGCCAATTAATACTGTTGGGATGAATGCGGTGCCAAAAAATTTAATTGGAAGGGCATCTGCTCTTTCCAATACCATACGTCAAATATCGGGTTCACTCAGTATAACTATAATGTCAACAATAATACAGAGTAAGACTAATTATAATTACTTAAAACTATCTGAACAAATAAATATCTATAATGCAACCTCTAATAACACTATAAGCACATTAACACAAGCATATATGTATGAAGGACAATCCCTAAAAGCAGCTAAAGCTTCTGCAGTATCCACACTTGCAAAAATGGTTCAAGGCCAAGCTACAATAGACGCTATGGCCTATTCCCTGGCCATAATCTCTATTGTATTGGTTTTAGCCATAATTTTAACTTTAATGATGAGAAACAAAAAAATACCTAAAAAACAAAATAAGGAAGGTGAGCAGAAGTATAATGAAGGAGGAACCGTCATGTTGGAATGATGAATTAATAACCAAACAATCTGATGAAATAATTAGTCTTTTTAAAACTATCCATAGAACTTTTAGGTGCAAATTCAAAAAAATAGCACAACAATATGGATTCACAGCCCCTCAGCTTACTGTTATATTTCATTTATATAAAACACCGGATATAACTCTTAATGAATTAAGTGACCATCTAATGCTGACCAAAAGCACAGTTTCAGGTATAGTAAACCGATTAGTCAGCCAGGGCGTGGTAATAAGAGAAATACCTGAGAACAACAGAAGAATCGTAAAACTCTCTGTTTCTGAGGATTTTAAAAAAAATAATGATATAGTCAGAATGAAAGAACATTTTATTGCCTACTGCATATCTAATACTATAAAGAATATGGATCCAACCAGCGTAGAAAAAATTATTCATGCATTAGAAAGTTTTATTTTATTATTAGATGAAGAGAATTGCAATTAATCTACATTATTTGATTTTTCACATAACTGGAAAATATAATTTCCAGTTATATTTTTATCCTTAAATATTTAATTATAAGTGCCAAAAAAATTTAATCTTCATATAATTTAATAAACCATAATTAGAAAAATAATAATTTAGTAAAGATTTATCTATGATAAATACATTGACAACACTACAGGAAAGCAATATAATGATTGCAACAAATCTCTCATTTAATAAATTAATACTTAAATTATAAAAGTATTCACTTATCTAATTTTCAATTACATAAAAACGACTATTTTTTATTCTACTTTAAACCAAATCTTTGAAAATCTAATAATATATACTCCTTTTTAATATAACAGCTACTTAAAAAATCATTTGAACATATTTACTTAATTAATTTAAGTCCCATAGTTATCATTATTATACATAATAAATATTCATCATGCGTAGTATGTAATAGATAAAGTAAAAAGGAGAGGAGAATATGAACTTTAAAGATATAATTGAAAAAGATAGAGAACTAAGAAAAAAACATGAATTCGAAGGCACTTTTTTAGAATATCTACAAATCGTAAAGGATAATCCTCAAATAGTAAAATTAGCTCATAAGAGAATGTATGATATTATAATAGATAAAAAATACGAGGTATTAAACCCTGAAGAAAACCCTAAAATTAAGAAATTGCATGGAAATGAACCTATAAGAAGATATAACTTTTTTAAAAATGATTTTTTTGGTATTGATAAAGTGATAATGAAATTAGTTAATTACTTCCATTCAGCTGCAATGAAAGGAGAAGAATCAAGACAAGTACTCTACCTAGTAGGACCCGTAGGTGCTGGAAAATCCTCTTTAGTTGAATCCATAAAAAAAGCCCTGGAAACATCAGAACCAATATATGCACTTAAAGGTTGTCCTATGAGAGAAGAACCTCTTCATTTAATACCCAATCATTTAAAACATGATTTTGAAAAAATTTTGAATGTTGAAATAGAGGGAGATCTATGCCCCATTTGTAAATACAGACTTAAACATGACTATAATGGGCAATATGAAAAATTTCCTGTAATAACTACTGATTTTTCTATTCGTTCTAGAAAAGGAATTGGCGTAGTACCTCCTGTGGATCCTAACAATCAGGATACTTCTGTACTCACAGGCTCTATTGATATATCAAAGATGGACATTTACCCTGAAGATGACCCTAGAATATTTTCTCTTAATGGTGCATTCAACGTAGGAAATCGAGGACTAGTAGAATTTATAGAAGTATTTAAAAATGATGTGGAATATCTCCATACCATAATTACTGCTACCCAGGAAAAATCTGTTCCATCTCCTGGGAAAGGCTCAATGATTTATTTTGACGGAATTATTTTAGCACATTCTAATGAATCAGAATGGAATAAATTTAAATCCGATCATACCAATGAAGCAATTCTTGACAGAATAGTAAAAATAGAGGTTCCATATTGTATGGAATTAAACGAAGAAGTTAAAATATATAAAAAAATACTTGGTAAAAGCCAATTTAACGCCCATATAGCACCGCATACTATGGAAATTGCAGCAATGTTTGCCATTTTATCCAGGCTTTCACCTTCAAACAAGGTGGATCCTATGACAAAATTAAAAATTTATAATGGGGAAGATATAGTAGAAAAAGGAAGTACTAAAAAAATTGACTTTTCAGAATTGAAGGAAGAAGCTGGCATGCGAGAAGGTATGACAGGAATATCCACAAGATTCATTATAAAAGCTTTAGATCAGGCACTTTCTAATTCAGAATATAATTGTATAAATCCCCTAAGTGTAATGGAAAGTTTAATAAAATCAGTTAAGGATTTAGATATTGCAGAAGATGACAAAAAGAAATATCTAACATTTTTAAAAGATACCATAAGAAAAGAATATAATAAACTGCTTGAAAAAGAAGTGACTAGAGCCTTTATACACAGTTTTAAAGAACAGGCAGAGAGTCTTTTTGATAATTATCTAGATCATGCTGAAGCTTATGTAAATAAAAATAAAATCAAAGATCATTCCACTGGAGAAGAACTTGATCCTGACGAAACTTTCATGAGATCTATAGAACAGCATATAGGCGTTTCTGAAAGCTCCTCCAAGGGTTTTAGAACAGATGTCACCTCATATATGTTCTATATTATAAGAAATGGAGGTAAAATCGAATATACCTCCTATGAACCACTTAAAGAGGCTATTGAAAAAAAGCTTACAGCATCAGTAAAAGAATTATCTAGAATTATAACTAAATCCAGAGTTAGAGATAAAGACCAAGATGTAAAATACAATTCCATGGTAGAAGAGCTAAAGGCAACAGGTTACTGCGATCACTGCTGTGATGTTATCTTAAAATATGCTGCCAATAATTTGTGGAAGGATTGATCTTATGGCTATTTTCAGAGAATTTGATGTTAATGACCATCATGACAGATCTTTAGAAGATAGAAGACGCCATAGACAATTGGTAGAAAAATCTATTAAAGATAACTTGGCGGACATAATATCTGAAGAAAGCATCATAGGTCAAAGTAAAAACAAAAAAGTTAAGATTCCCATAAAAGGTATAAAAGAATACCAATTTATATATGGAGACAATAGTTCTGGAGTAGGCAGCGGAGATGGCTCCCAAAAAAAAGGAGATAGAATTGGAAAAGCCATAAAAGACAGAGATGGAAAGGGTAATCAAGGTGCAGGTAATCAAGAAGGAGAAGATATGTATGAAATAGAAGTTACCATAGAAGATGTTTTAGATTACCTGATGGAAGATCTGGAGCTTCCTCTAATGGATAAAAAGAAATTTTCACAGATTCTCTCTAATAATTCTCCTAAAAA
The DNA here is from genome assembly GCF_000016505.1 of Clostridium kluyveri DSM 555. NCBI lineage: Bacteria > Bacillati > Bacillota > Clostridia > Eubacteriales > Clostridiaceae > Clostridium > Clostridium kluyveri. Next base: position 626,210 of record NC_009706.1, on the reverse strand, counting down.
ATCCGGTTATCAGAGAAAAGGGATAAACCCGAGACTTGCTAAAAAAAGAACTGTGGTAGAAAAATTAAAAAGACAGCAGGGTACTAAAAGGGCTTTACGTGAAATTCATGGGGAACTGGAGTCTGATCCTAAAAATAAACTGCCAGAAAATACAACTATAAAATCCAGATTCCCATTTAAACAAGATGATTTAAGATATTTCAGAGTAAAAAGGAAACCAAAACTAGAGCTAAACGCTGCAATTATTTGTGTAATGGATACATCAGGCTCTATGGATAGTACTAGAAAATTTTTAGCTAGATCTTTTTTCTTTGTATTGTACAGATTTATAAAAATGAAATACAATAATGTAGAAGTAAAATTTATTTCTCATTCTACTTCTGCTAAAGTAGTTACAGAGAATGAATTTTTTCACAAAGTAGAATCTGGTGGAACTTATATATCCAGTGGCTTAAAAAAAGCTTTAGAAGTAATTGAAGAAAATTATAATCCTGCTTACTGGAATGTTTACACTTTTTATGTTAGTGATGGGGATAATTGGAGCGAAGATAATAGTCTGGCATTAAAATGCGCTAAGGACCTATGTAAAGTATGCAATCTTTTTAGCTACGCTGAAATTATTCCAAGTCCTTATGGAAGCAGTATAAAACACATTTTTCAAAATAAAATTACTGATAATAACTTTACTGTAGTTACTATTCATGAAAAACAAGATTTATGGAAATCCCTGAAAAAAATACTGAATAAAGAATTGGAAGAGAGGTGATTTCCGTGGAATATACAAATAAGGACTTAGAAACCTGGGGGCATATAATAGAGTCCAAAGCTGAAGAATCAGGTCTTGACTTTTACCCTCAGGAATTTGAAATCATAAGTTATAAGGATATGATTGCCTATGAAGCTTATGTGGGAATGCCCTCTAGGTATCCCCATTGGAGCTTTGGAAAGGCCTACGACAGATCAGAATCACTATATAAATATAATCTTACAGGTCTTCCTTATGAAATGGTAATAAATTCAAATCCTTGTCTTGCCTATTTAATGAAAGATAATACACTGCTTCTGCAAATTCTAACTATGGCCCATGTATATGGACATAATGATTTTTTTAAGAATAACAGACTATTTAAAGAAGGTACTAATGCATCCTATGCTATCGAAATGTTTAAAAACCACGCAGATATGATAAGAGAATATGTGAATGATCCTAGCATTGGATACGAAGAGGTGGAAAAAATTTTAAATACCGCCCATGCTATAAGATTTCAAACAGTGAGAACTGTGGGACTTAAAAAAACAGAAGAAGAATGTAAAGATGACATTATAGCATTTATAATAAACCACGGTACCTTAGAAGAATGGCAAAAAAATGTTTTAAATGTAGTTAGAAATGAAACCTTATATTTTATACCCCAAATTGAAACAAAAATTATGAATGAAGGTTGGGCAAGTTACTGGCATTACAAAATTTTAAATCAGCTTAATCTGACAGCTTCTCTTTATGTGGAATTTATAAAAAGACATAATGACGTTATAGCCCCCACTATGGGAAGTATAAATCCTTATTATGTTGGTTTTAAAATGTTTGAAAACCTAGAGAAAAAATACGGAATAGATAAAATATTTGAAGTGCGGATGCTAGAACGCGATGAGTCCTTTATAAGAAGATACCTCACCGAAGAACTATGCTACGAATTAAACTTATTTGAATATGGTAAAAGAGGAGATGACTATGTAGTAAGAGAGATCCCAGATGGAGACGGATGGCTGAAAATTAGAAATACCCTTTGTAATCTCTGCGGCATGAATTTAATCCCCAATATTGTAGTTGACAGTATATCAAAAAAAGATACTGCCCTCGTGTTAAATCATATTTATGAAGGAAGAGAATTAAATTCAAGTTATATGGAAGCTACTCTAAAATATCTTTATGAACTTTGGGGATATCCAGTCAGATTAAATACAAAGCTGAAAGATGAAAGTGTACAGGTTTGCTGTAATGAAAATAAAAAAATTTCATATATAACCTTAAGATAATTTAAAAGTCTTTAATAAATGTTCTCTAATTTATTAAAGACTTTTTAAAATTATAATTCACACAGCTAAATTATTTTAGTTTAGTTGTAAAATTTTTATATTTGTGGTAAAGGAATTTAGCCACTCCATCCTTATCATTAGAGGGAATAATTCCAGTAGCAATATCCTTCAATGGTTTGTAAGCATTTTCAACTGCATACCTTTCATCTGCCAATTCAAAAAGAGGTTTATCATTTAAGTTATCTCCAAAACAAATAAGTTCATTAATCTTTAAATAATCTTTCAAAAATTCTGCAGCAGATTTTTTATTAGCATAGGAATTCGTAACCTCCAGCCAGAAAAAACCTTTTGAATAAATTTCTTCTGTATAATGGCAGGTAGCATCTATAGTATTTTTAAATAATCTATAAGAATAATCTAATTCATTTCCTTTTTCTATGGCAAATATATTTATAATATTGTATTCTCCAATCTTTGAAAAATCCTTTACCATAGTAAGTCTCTTATCCTCTTGCCTTTTTCGTGAATTTATATATATTCTCTGGCCTTCATTAAAAATACCTTTATAAAATATTTTTTTATTTCCATTAAGATCTATTCCAGATACAAAAGGAGAAATTTTCTTTAAACTATAATGCCTTAAAATAAACTCAACTATACTTTTATCTAAATAATTTTCTCTGATATTTTTATTCAAAGAAGGATCATATATAAAAGATCCATTATTTAAAATAATAGGTAAATTCAAATTTAGTGGCTTTAATATATTTTTTGAAGCCTCATAAGATCTGGCAGTAGCAACAGTGAACTTTATCCCCAGTGCTATTAATTTATTTACAATTCTAACGGAATACTCACTTACAACCTGTTCTGAATTTAATAATGTTCCATCTAGATCTGAAATATATAAAGTCAAAATATTTTCCTCCAATTTAATTAAATCATCATTACCTAAACCCAAGAATCACTTGTTCTATTATGACTTAACTTTATTATATTCTAGTATAAGTAATTATTCTACATAGATTAAACATTTTATAGTATGAAAAAATGGATATCAAGATATAAAATGTAATTAAATACACTATCCCAATATCCTAAAGTACAATAAGTACATTATACAATCTATACTTTAAAAGTAAAATTATCTATAAGCCTGGTTCTTCCTATATATACCGCAATTGCAACTAGAATGGAAGAAGATATACTCTGTACAGGTTCCAGACTTAAACTATCCACAATTTCAATATAATCTATCCTTGTTAAGATTTCTGAACTTAACTTTTCATTAATCATATCCTTTATCCTGCCTACATTTCTTTCTCCTAAATTCAAAGCTTTTTTTGCTAAAATAAGGCTTTCATTTAGTATACTGGCTGCTTTTCTTTCTTCAAAGGAGAGATAAGTATTCCTTGAGCTTTTGGCAAGACCATCAAATTCCCTTACTATAGGACATCCTACTATTTCTATATCAAAATTTAAATCTTTTACCATTTTCTTTATAACTGCAAGCTGCTGTGCATCTTTTTCGCCAAAATAAGCCCTATCTGGAGTTACAATATTAAATAATTTTGAAACTACAAGACACACTCCCCCAAAATGAACGGGTCTCCTTGCACCACACAGACCTTCTGTCAAACCATTTACATTTACAACAGTACTTGCATCTTTATAATACATCTCTGAAGGTTCTGGATTGAATATTAAATTGGCTCCAGCTTTTTTACACAAAACCTCGTCTCTTTTTATATCTCTAGGATAGGATCCTAAATCTTCATTTTCACCAAATTGTGTAGGATTTACAAATACACTAACTACTACTTTGTCATTTTCCTCTGCTGCTCTTTTTATAAGGCTTTCATGCCCCTCATGTAAAAATCCCATAGTAGGTACAAGCCCAATAGTAAATCCCTCTCTTTTCCATTTTTTTATCTGTTTTCTTACCTCACCCACTGTCTTTACTCTTTTTATACTATCGTGCCTTTTTAATACAATCGTTTCCATTTTACACACCTTCTTTAATGCATTTATCTATAATACTATCATCCATTTTAAAACTATATTCTTCATCGGGAAAAATACCCTCCTTAACTTCAGTAATATAGTCTTTAAATGCTTTTCTTATAACTTCCCCAGCATTTCCATAGGACTTAACAAACTTAGGTTTAAAATCAGAAAATAATCCCAACATATCCTGATATACCAATATCTGTCCGTCGCAATACTTCCCTGCACCTATTCCAATAGTGGGTATAGATACTGTCTCTGTAATAATTTTAGCTAATTTATAAGGTATTCCTTCTAAAACAATAGAAAAGGCCCCCGCTTCTTCAAGTCTTTTTGCATCTTCAATTATATTTTTTGCCTTAGATTCATCCTTGCCCTGAACTTTAAAACCACCAAATACATTAACAGACTGGGGGGTAAGACCTATATGTCCCATTACAGGAATTTGAGCTTTTACAATAGCTTTCACCTGTTCATACACTGAAACGCCCCCTTCAAGTTTTACAGCTCCCGCCAGTCCCTCTTGAATTATCCTGCCTGCATTCTTTACCGCATCATATACAGAAGTCTGATAGGACATAAAAGGCATATCTCCCACTACCAGCGCATCTTTAGCCCCTCTTGTAACCGCTTTAATATGATGAAGCATATCCTCCATGGTAACACTTAAGGTATCTTTATAACCAAGACATACCATGCCCAGTGAATCTCCAACTAGAATACCATTAATACCGGATTCATCCATAAGCTTAGCCATAGAGTAATCATAAGCAGTAAGCATTGTAATCTTTTCATTATTATGTTTTGCACTTACAAAAGTAGAAACATTATTTTTAGCCATGTTCATTACCTCCAAGTTCATTTTTTATTTTATCCCATTTTGTTCCCACATGTTTTTTTTCTGACAGCTCCACTAGATTCAAAGACAATACTCTGTATAAATTCTTATGCACCTCTGGTATAACCTCAAGATGATGTTTAATAGTCTCTATATCTCCACGCTCTACAGGACCAGTTAATGCATTTATAAAGCCCTTGTTTTTTATGTTAGTTAAATTATTGTCAATCAAAGGCATAAGAGCATTAATTGCATCATCCCTATTAATACCACAGTCTTCTAGATATGCACATCCTATATTTAAAAGAGAAAGCACTAAATTAGAAACTGTCACATTGGCAAGATGATATAAGGGTTTTTTACTTTTGTCAAGTATAATAATTTTATTACCCATTTTTTCAAAAAGTCCCTTTAAATCTGTGATGTAAGCATCATGTCCTTCAATGGAAAAATAAATTTTATATAATGTTTTATAAGTATTAAACCTATCTGAAAAAGCACACATGGGATGGATAGAATATCCGAATGCTCCTAAAGTGTCAATATCTGAAAAGATTGAAGAGGACAAAGAACCACTTGAATGGCAGATTATTTTATTTTTCAGTTTGTATTTTTTTATTTTATTCCATATTTCTTGTATAATATCATCAGGGGTTGTTATAAAAATAACATTACAATCTTTTATCAAAGCTTCAAGTTCTTCGTAATATTTACTGGATGTAAAATCAGCAGCTTCCTCTGCTGAACTTCTACTTTTACTGTAGTAGCCTTTCAAGTTTAATCCATTAAGGGAAAAATACTTGCCCAAGGTTACTCCTACTCTACCAGCTCCAACAAAACCAATATTAAATTTCATGGCATCACCATCTCTTTACAACACAAAAATACAAACAAAATTTTAAAATCAAATCGCATCCTGTCTCTTTCAAAAATTGATATGAGCAGAAGAATAATTTATCAACACTTATGGTGCAGCTCAAAACGATACTACCCAAAGCTATTCTAGCACACATTAAAGTTCTATTCAAGTACTTATATTTTGTTCAAATTCCCAGTATATTATATATTAATTTTGTAAATTATATTTATATAAACATATTCCTAATGTTTCTTAAAGTATTAAAGGCCCTGAGTCATCAGAGTCTTTAATACTTTAAAAATTTAAAATACATACTAATTTAAAAGTCCAAATTCATGGAACACTATTTTGATAAATATACTTTAAGCAAATACATCTACTATGTTATCAGAATTATTTTTACCATCATTGGTTTTATTAGTATTGCTATTTTCCATTTTTTCTGACTTTATACTATCCACAGAAGTTTGAGTTTTCGATGTTTTTTGAGATTGCATTTGCTGAATCTGTGATTCAATCTGCTGCAGTTGCGCCTGTAACTGCTGGATTTTAGCCTGTTTTGTTTGCTCATCATCGTCACTTGCACTCTCTTCTTGTATCTGCTGTTTAATATTAGCTGCCTGCTTTTCTAATTGACTTGTGTCATTACTGCTATTATACGAAGTTACAGTTGTGCCAGTTGACATAGAAGAAATTGATGAAATACTCATATTAATACCTCCTAAAAATTTTATTATATTCCCTTAGGTAAATTTACTATATTAATATTAATATTTCCTTAAAATCCATATCTTTATTAAAAAAATAAACCAAATAATGTTCTTAGTGTATTTACTCAGCACATTCATCATACTGTCTGTATTTATTACAAATACACTTACTGCAGTTTTCCTTATTGTTAAAGTCACTACAAAGTTTATAACTGCCTCCTTCTATTTTTAATATTTTCCCGTTTACCAAGCTTTTTGCTATCTTTTTACGGGCATCATCATATATTCTCTGTATAGTAGAACGTGCCACTCCCATTACACTTGCACTTTCTTCTTGATTTAATCCTTCTAAATCCATAAGCCTTATAGTTTCGTATTCCTCTACAGTCATTATTATAGGTTCATTTATATCTTTTGATATATCTACAGGTCCAAATTTATTAATTTGCGGCAATGTACAGACTTTCCTCCATTTTCTTGGCCTTGCCATTTTATCACCTCTTTAGTTTTATCGTACCAGAATATTATAATGCAATTCTTGACTTTTTTACATACTAAAATAAGAGGTGAATAATCACCTCTTAAAAAATTACAAATTCTATTTTAAAGCCTCAATAAGCAGCGGCACAATTTCATATAGATCTCCTACAATACCATAATCTGAACTCTTAAATATAGGAGCATCCTCATCTATGTTTATAGCAGTTATAATTCCAGCATTTTCAATTCCCTTTAAATGTTGAACTTGTCCTGATATACCAATGGCAAGATAAAATGTTCCACCGAATTTCTGACCCGATATGCCTACATAACGATCAAGTGGCAGCCATTCCCTTTCTTCAGCCACAGGTCTGGAACAGCCAAGTTCAGCACCAACTGTATCCGCTAGTGATTGTATTAAAGGCAAGTCTTTTTTATCCTTTAATCCCAGTCCTATACTGCATACTTTATCTGCGTCTGCTATACTTCCTTTAGAAGCTTCACTTTTATTAATATCTATATTTTCACTTTTAATATAATTTAAAAATGCATCCACCTTTTCTTTTGGAGAGCCTTCTTTTATAATGACCCTCCTACGGTTTCCCGTTATAGGTTTTGCTTTATTAACTTTATTTTCTTTATTTTCCTCAATAGGTTCTTTTTTAGGTTTACCTAAAATATCATTGGAGATAATAAGTCTTTGAATCTCATTAGTTCCTTCATATATTGTACAGATCTTAGCATCACGGTACATACGCTCTACAGGAAATCCTTTAATAAATCCTGAGCCCCCATATATTTGCACTGCATCATTAACAACTTCAAGGCAAATATCAGAAGCATACAATTTCGCCATAGCGGATTCCATTCCATAATTTTTATGTTCCTGCTTTAATACAGCTGCACTATATACCATAAATCTAGCCGCCCGAATTTTAGTAGCCATATCCGCAAGTTTAAATGCTATGGATTGTTGTCTTGAAATAGGTTTTCCAAACTGAACTCTTTCCTTGGAGTAGCTTAGTGCTTTCTCATATGCACCCTGGGCAATTCCAAGTGCCTGTGCCGCAATACCTATGCGCCCACCTTCTAGGGTCTGCATGGCAATTTTAAAGCCCTCATTTTCTTTTCCCAAAAGATTATATTTTGGTACCTTCAAATTTTTAAATAAAAGCTCTGCTGTAGCGGAAGAACGTATACCCATTTTATTATAATGAGTACCAAAAGTAAATCCATCCATACCCTTCTCAATAATAAAGGCACTTATTCCCTTGGTTCCCAAACCTGGAGTTGTAACCGCAAATATTACATAAGTATCTGCATAATCCGCATTTGTTATAAATACCTTAGAACCATTTATGACATAATGATCGCCTTCTAAAACCGCTGTAGTTTCTGTCTTGCCGGCATCACTTCCAGCATTAGGTTCTGTAAGACCAAAAGCAGCAATTTTCTTGCCCGAGGCCAGTGGAACTAGATATTTTTCTTTTTGTTCTTTTGTCCCAAACTCCATAATAGGCCAAGTTCCAAGAGATGTGTGTGCAGATAATATAACACCCACACCTGCATCTACCCTTGATAGTTCTTCTACCGCAATAGCATAGCTCAATACATCTTTTCCCGCTCCACCATATTCTTTTGGGTATGGAAGACCCATAATAGATAGATCCCCCATCTCATTAACTATTTCTTCAGGAAATATATTTTTCTCATCTAGTTGAAATGCAATAGGCTCGATTTTTGCTTCTGCAAACTTTCGAACATTATCTCTAATCATTTGTTGTTCTTTGGTGAGTTCAAAGTTCATAAGACCATCTCCCTAAATATAATTTTCAACATACATGTAAATAGAAAAAAGTACATTCACTAATTACAATAAAAGTTATAAATAGATTATATCATTACATACCTTAAATTACTATATGGTCCAACTTTTACTTCTCACCTTTTTAAACATTTTTATTTTTTATCTTCATGGAGATAATCATAAATAGCACTTCTTAAGGCTTTAACACCAAGATTAGAACAGTGTTTTTTATGATCCGGCAATCCTCCTAGGGCATCTATTATATCATCTTCTCCAATAGATAATGCCTCTTCTAAGGTTTTCTTTTTTGCTAGTTCTGTTGTCATACTACTTGTAGCTATAGATGCAGGACACCCGTAAACTAAAAAACTGATATCCTCTATTATATTGTCCTCCACTTTAATATATATACTTAATGAGTCTCCACAGGATGCATCTCCAGCTTTTCCCTCACCATTCGAATCGTCTATGATACCTACATTTCTAGGACACATAAAGTGCTCAATAACAGTATCTGTATATTCACTTGTAAACATACTTTTCATCCCCCTAAAAATATACTACTCACACTTATTATTCTTACACCATTTTGTGCAAAAATCTGCTTTTTTACTGCATAAAACCCTTTGTGAACCACAAACAGGACAAAGAAGTCTGTCCTGTTCATAATTCACTTCATATAGTTCACCACAATCAAAACACTTAAATTTACAAAAATTAGTCGTGTAATTCCCCCCACTTATTCTTATAGCATTTCCCTGTGTCAAAGCCACAGCTACCTTTCTTCTTGCACTATCAATTATATTTTGGAAAGTCTGTCTGGATACCTGCATCTTTTCAGCACATTCTTCCTGATTCAATTCCTCAATATCTTTCAACCTCATGGCCTCAAGCTCTTCCACTTTTAAAACTGTTTCACTAATTTTGCATTTAGCCTTTCCCCAAGGTACAAAATAGGTGCTTTTAGGAAAAAATTCTACCTTCCTAAATTTTATTGGTCTTGCCATGTTTTATCCTCCTTTGCATTTACTGCACAGTCCTTTTAACATGATATCTACATCATATATTTCTACATCATTTTTCTCTTCAATTTTTTTATTTAACTTGATATATGAAAGATCCTGCTCTAAATTATCTACATCTATTATACTATTACATTTATCACATTTAAAATGTACATGAAGAGGTTTCCCGCTAAAAATTTTTATCTCATAGTAATTGATATTATCAACATTGATTTTTTTTACTATACCAAGCTCGCCAAATATCTTTAAACTTCTGTATACTGTAGCAAGACCAATATTTTTGTCTTTAATTCTTTCATAAATTTGCTTTACAGATAAATGAGTATTGGCATTTATCATCTCTAAAAGTAAAATTCTCTTCTGTATAGTGAACTCATATCCTTTATTTTTAATTAACTTCTTGTATAACAAAAGATTTTTATCCATCTTATTAAATATTACTCGCTGCAGTGACCTTCGTGGGCATGCTCAGTGCATACACTGCCTGTGGATTTAAGTTCGCCTTTTATAAATTTTTCTACAGTATCACTACATAAACCTTCTGCTCCTACTACAACCTCTATTCCATTTTCATTGAAAATCTCTTGAGCAGTAGCACCCATTCCTCCTGATATTACTATATTTACATCTAGTTCCTTTAAAAATACCGGTAAGTATCCTGGTTTATGTCCTGGATTAGGTTTAAATTCTTCATTTTTTATTTTTTTATCCTCTACCTGATAAATTGTAAATCCCTCACAATGTCCAAAGTGTCCACTTACATATTTTCCTTCACTTGCAACTGCTATTTTCATAATTATATCCTCCTTAAATAATATGTGTTATTATAAAATTAATCTAGATATTCTTTTAAAACATTATGAGTATATTCAATTATTTCAGCACAGGATACACCTTTTTTCTTCAACTCTGCACATTGAAATGTTCCATATCTCTCCTTTATTTTGCCCATAATTTTTTTTGTATAATCCCTTGACTGATTAGGCTCCACTGCTTCTTTTCTTCCTTTTACCGCACCTAAAGCCATAAGTGCTCCTGTTATCGCCCCACAACTGCTTCCCACAGTCATTCCCCTTCCAAAGGGACTTGCTATTGATACGGGGATATTTAAGTTTTTTTCTTCATTTACCACCTTTATTATAGATTCTGCACAATTATATCCTTCTTCATAAAAGTCCACTGCTTTTTTCATTTATACATTCCTCCATTTTAAAATTTTTAGTAAATATGTTTTTTATGTTAACCCACATTTCCTTAACGGATCTACAGGCCTCACTATCTTCGTAGTATATAATTGATTTCAACTCATTTATTGATTTTATTACGGTATCATCATAAGGTATTTTCCCCACTAACGCCAATCCTTTTTCTATCACAAATCTTTCTATTTCCATGGTAATATCATGATTTATATCATATTTGTTTATACATACCATAATAAATACCCCAAAATTCATACATAATGCAGTCACCCTCATCAAATCTTCAAGCCCAGATTTTGTAGGTTCGGTAACAAGCAACACTGCATCACTGCCAGTTACAGATGAAATGACAGCACATCCTATTCCTGGAGAAGCATCAATAATTGTTAGTGCATCTTTCATACTGAACCTTTTTCCATTATTTCTTAAAAAGGTAACTAACTTCCCTGAGCCATCGCTGCCTATATCCATCTGTGCCCTGGAAATTATACCTTTGTCTGTACTTGTAATAAAAGTTTCAGCTGACTTATCCTCCACCAGTTCAATTGCTTTTTCAGGACATACTAAAGTACACGCCCCACAGCCTTCACAGAGAAAATCATCTACCATACAATTTTTGATGGCATTAAATTTACATATAATTTCACATTTTCCACATTTATTACAATACTCCTCATTTATAACTGCTTTTTTGCCGCCATAAAAACTTTTTTTTTCTATATCCACACCCTTATAAAAAAGATATAAATTAGGGGCATCCACATCACAATCTATTCTGACCACATCTTTTGCAAGTTCTGATAGTGCTGTTGCAATGGTAGTCTTTCCGGTGCCTCCTTTTCCACTTAATACTACTAATTCCACTTTAGCACCCCCAGTACACTTTTTGCCATGTCATCAAAGGTCTTTTTGTATTCTGGATTATTATATAGAATTTCTCCTCTTGAATAAATTTCAGCTATATTTTTACTATAGGCAATACTGCCTATTAAGGGTATATTTTTTTCCCTACAGTACTTTTTTATTATATTTTCTTCGCCATTATCTTTATTTATTACTATTCCAAAAGGAATATCAAATATTTTTACCACTTCCACAGCCATTTTAAGGTCATGAAATCCAAATTCAGTGGGCTCTGTAACGAGTATTGCCCCTTTTGCATATCTCATAGTATTTACTACATTACAGGATGTACCTGGGCTACAGTCAACTATATTTACTCCCTGTGGCACATTTTCTAAAAGCTTTTTTATCACAGCTACTGCCATAGGTTCTCCTACATTAAGTACTCCTCTTAGACATCTTATATTTTGTGCATAACCCTTTTCTATTTTACCAGTATTCCTATACCTATAATTTAAGGCATCTTGCTTACATACAATTTTACAGGCTTCACAACTATGACACAGCTTTTGAAATAATATAATATCCTCTTTAATCTTTGCAAGAGCATTAAATTCGCAGACTTCCACACATAAGCCGCAGGAAATACATTTTTCATCATCTATAAATGGATATTTTACCTTAACTTGTTCTGTTTTTTCAATATGTGGTTTCAAGAATAAAAATCCATTTGGTTCTTCTACATCACAATCTACATAATTTGCCTTTAACGCAAGGGCAATATTTGTAGACACAGTAGTTTTACCTGTACCTCCTTTTCCACTTAATACTGCTATATTCAAGTTACTTCCTCCTTAAAATCCTATTCTAAATTCCATGATGCGCCGGTCCTGATTGTGTCAATTCCTTAAGTTCACCTTTTTCAAACTTTTCTAAAACAGAACTCACAGCAATGCTTTCACATTTATAAACCTTAATTCCTGATTTATCAACAATCTTAAAAGCATTAGGTCCTAAACTCCCGGTAATTATAACATCCACATTTTCATCAAGTACTTGTTGTGCCGCTGCGATACCAGCACCACCTCCCGAAAATTGACCTTTATTTTCCAATACCTTAATTTCTTCCCCTTCAGTATCATGGATTTGAAAATACTTACATCTTCCAAATCTCACATCCAACAAACTGTCTGCCTCCACCCCATGTGCTGAAATTGCTATTTTCATCTTTTTTCCTCCAAACTATTTATAATATTAGTAACGATAGGATTAAAAATCTTTTTAAGGCTCTCATCTATACTCTCACTTCCCTGCTCTGACAAATTGCTTACGCTGCTCAACATAGGAAGCTCTCCTAAAAATTTCAAATTCATCTCTTTTAAAAACTTCTCTGTATTTTTCCCATTGAAAAATTTTATCTTCTTTCCGCAATCAGGACAAGTGATATAACTCATATTTTCAATAACTCCCAAAATACTGATATTCATAGCTTTCGCCATATTCACAGCCTTTGAAACTATCATAGAGACTAACTCCTGCGGTATAGATACCATGACTAAGCCACTTATAGGAATAGACTGCATTACTGTAAGTGCAACATCTGCTGTTCCAGGTGGCATGTCAATTACCAGATAATCAAGTTCTCCCCATATTACATCTGTCCAAAATTGTTTTACTGCTCCAGATATTAGCGGTCCCCTCCATATAACCGGTTGGTTTTCATCTTGTAAAAGTAAATTTAATGATATGGTTTTTATTCCACTTTGTGTTTCTACAGGTAATATAAATTCTTCATTGGTTTCTGCTTTCTTCCCTCTTAAACCCATTAAATTAGGAATACTTGGTCCTGTTACATCTGCATCTAAAATTCCTACGCTATATCCCATCTCTTTCAAGTGTCTGGCTATAAGAACAGAAATTGATGATTTTCCTACTCCCCCTTTGCCACTCATAACACCAATAATTTTCTTTACATTGTTATAGGGATTGTTTTTAACCATACAATTTTCCTTATCCTTGCTGCACCCACCATTTGACGGGCATGAATTGCACTCTGACACAAAATCATCTCCTGTATTTATATTGGCATTTGCCACTTTCATAATACTACTATTTATCGTTATTGTCAAATGCCAATTTAAAAAAATTGAAAATAAATTATTGATATAGTATTATGTATGAAAGAAAGAATACTAAAAAGCAAAGAGCATTAATAATATATTGGGAGGTGATTTTGTAACTTATGGCTCATAAATTTGATGCAAAGAACAAACATAAACTGGATAATGCCACCAGGAGGAGATTGCTTCCCCCTGAGGAAACCCTTATAAAACTTGGATTACAACAGGGCAATATAATGGCGGATATAGGCTGTGGAATTGGATATTTCTCAATACCAGCATGTAAAATCGTAGGAGAGATGGGAAAGATATTTGCAATGGATATTCTGCCCGAAATGCTTCAGGCAGTTGAAATAAATATAAATAAGTATAACATTGTGTCTAATATAAAGACTTTATTAACAACAGAAAATAATTTAAAATTGGAAGACAACACAATATCTTTTGCCTTTATAAGTAATGTACTTCACGAGGCATTAGATAAAGAAAAACTTTTAAATGAAATTAGAAGAATTCTCTCTCCCAAAGGACGACTAGCTATTATAGAATGGGAAAAAATTCAAGGAGAATTTGGCCCTCCTTTAGAACATAGATTGGATAAATTTCATCTTATGAAGGTATTAGATAAAATTAAATTTTCAAATATATCCCTTGTAAATATAGGGGAAAACTTTTATGGATTAACAGCACAAAAATAATTCATTTAATTATTAATTATGGAGGCGAAATATATGATTATAGAAAGTACCGATGTAGCAAAAGCTTCTATCGAAATGTCCATCTCCTCTAGGGAAAATGAAAAAAAATTGGAGAAGTTTTTTGAAGATAAAGGTATTTTAACTGCCGCTGTAGATATAGGAGGAAACATCAATAATAGCATACCAAAAATAATTGAAAGAGCCTTGGTAGCATCTAAAAAGAGAGGTCTTATAAGAGAAAATTATCACGTGCATGACGGTGCCATAGCAGGTGCTACAAGAGAGGCCCTCTTTCAAATTATTCAAAAAGCAAATGGACTGAATGTAGGAGGTAAAATTGGTATAGCACGAAATAAGGAACATATAAGTGTATGTATATTCATGAGCATAGGATTGCTGCATTTAAATGAGGTAGTAATCGGACTTGGACATCGTTCTATTCCTGTATAAGAGCTTCCAAAAAGTGTATTTTATGGTGTTTGACAAGCTATGCTATATAAAGTATAATTATGTCGTATGTTTATATATTGTAGGCTAGTTTTATATAAAAATATAATGTAGTATGGCAGAATCTATAACATAGTAATTTTAAAATAAAAAATACTATATTGAACTTGATTAAGTAGAATTGGTAGTTTATGTAGAACATAATATAGTCTAAAGATATAAAAATTTTAAGTTACAAAAAATTTTTCTGTTATCTAAAAGTTCTGCTGACACAGAACTTTTTTTTATTTTTGCTATATATCCTATACACTTCAATATATAAATACAAATATAAAATATTATTTTGGAGGATGAGTAGTATGGTAGGAAAGAAAAAACTTTCATTTCTTGCAGTATTTTTATTGGCTGCATCAATTCTAGGAGGATGTGGTGGGACAACATCATCAAGCAGTTCTAAATCAACTCTTAAGAACAAAGAAGTAATTAAAATTGGTATTACCCAAGTTACGGAACACCCAGCTCTTGATTCCGCTAGAAAAGGTTTTATAGAGGCATTAAAGGCTAAAGGATATGAAGATGGTAAAAACATTAAGATAAATTATCAAAATGCCCAGGGCGATATGCCTACAACTCAGAGCATAGCTCAAAACTTTGTGTCACAAAAAGAAGATTTGATCCTTGCAATAGCAACTCCTTCTGCCCAAGCAGCTTATAATGCTACCAAGGATATTCCTATACTTATAACCGCAGTAACAGACCCGGTTAAAGCAGGAATTGCAAAATCTCTTGAAAACTCTGGAACTAATGTAACAGGAACTTCAGATGATCTACCAATAGGAAAACAATTTGAGCTTTTGAAGAAATTAGTACCTAATGCTAAAAAGTTAGGTATTGTATACAATACCAGTGAAACCAACTCACAAATTCAGGTGGAAAATGCTAAAAAAGCTGCTCCATCTTATGGATTGGAAATTGTAACAGCAGGAGTTACAAATGTAAGTGAAGTTCCTCAATCTCTAGATTCCATAGTTGGAAAAATTGATGCATTATATGTACCTACAGATAATGCAGTAGTTTCATCTATAGCTACCGTAGTAAACACATGTTACAAGAAAAATATACCTGTAATTGGCTCTGAAAAAGGACAGGTAACTAGTGGTGCTCTTGCCACTACAGGCATTGATTACACTAAATTA